>CAZDUE010000007.1:0-5102 GCA_964508575.1 uncultured Methanosarcinales archaeon | reverse complement strand
TGTATCTAAATTGCTTATCCTGCCCATATCCTAAAAATCTTGGATTTTCAAATTTAACTCCTGTCTCTTCTTCCATCTCGCGGATTAAAGTATTTTCAATATTCTCGCCATACTCTGCTCTTCCTCCTGGAACTCTCCATACTTTAAAACCAGGACATAAAACTAGAAGGAATTTTCCATTATTCTCGATAAATGCAGAGCATACAACTTGAGGTCCTTTCACTTCAGCATTTGTCATTTTTAATCACTCTCTGCAATCATTTCCACTTACAATCATTTCCACTTTGCAAGATTTACTCGCAATTTTAAAAGCCGAAAAACCCATACAAAGGGATCTTTTACAAGATTTATTCTTGAATCTCCCACATGCTTCCACGTTATTGGCAAAAAGCATATTGAGTATTTTCTTTTTTTTATTTTGTAGAATAATTCAACATCAAAAACCCATCTCTTGTCTATCAATTCTTTAAATAACTCGCGAGCTGCTTTTTTCCTGAATCCTTTAAAACCACACAAATTGTCCCGGTAAGAATATTGAAATAATATAGAGACAAAAGTATTGAATCCGAAACTTGCTATTGCTCTTGTCAAAACTCTTTTGACTTTTGATTTTCTTGAGAGCCGATCAGCAACAACCACGTCATATTTTCCGATTTTTGAAATCATCTTTGGAATCTGATCCGGCTGTATTGAACCATCAGCATCTATGAATATTATTTTTTCTCCTTTTGCCTTCATAACTCCATGAGCCACTGCATTTCCCTTGCCTTGATTTTTCTTGTAACCAATAACCTTAGCAAAGTTTCCATAATTTTTAGATCTAATAATGGAGTTGATCTTATTTCTTGTTTCATCCTTACTGCCATCATCAACGATAAGAACTTCGCAATTTTTGATTTTTCTCTTCACAAAATCAAGAAGCTTAGGGATAAAAGTTCCTGATCTTTTTTCTTCATTATATGCTGGGACTATTATTGAGATTTTTACTGTCATATTGCACCTTGTTCTAATCTTCTTATTGTACTTTATTTTCTATAACATAATAAGGAATTTTTGATTTCTTGTACATCCAACTATTACCCTCGCGGTATCTGAAATCATATTCTACTGCAAGCTTTGGCTGCTGGCTAGAGATTATTGAAATATTAAGTGATCCTGGTCTTTGAAGTAAAAAAGTTATTGGGATTATCTGATTGCCTTCAACAACTCCTCCCACTAGCTCAAGATGATAATTCTGGCTGATATAATTGAAAACTTCAGGATCTGAACTTACTCTGTTCCATTCACTTGCACTTATTACAACATAAGGAATGTTAAATACTTGTTCAACTCTTTTAAAGTGAGTTAAGTTGTAAGGCGAACCGCATCTTCTTTCAGCATAAGAGCATATTGCAAACTCTTGTGAAGGAGCATAAGTGATTAATCTATCTCCTGGATTAGTATGTTCTTTTATGTATTGCCCTAAGTAATCTTGTCCGTAAAATAAAGTGCCGTATACTCGATCATTAGCATCTTGCAATGCAGGAACTGTTAATAATATCAAAATTAAAGGTATATAAAGTGCGAAATGCTTAGAAGTTATCTGCTTAAGAGTTGTTCCTAAGATGTAAAATACATAAGCGCTTGCAATACAGATCATTGGAAGGAAAGGCATCTGATAATAAGCGTGGCCTGCTATTTTGCTTGATAAAAGTAGAATGTATGGAATCAAAGCAATCATGAATCCAATCATGAACTTTCCAAGTTTTGTTCTGAACTTAAAGCAGACAAGAATTATTCCGATCATCGCTATCCAGAAAAACCAAAATGTGAAATTATCATTGATGTAAGCAGCAAAAGACGGCATCCTTGAACTCCAGTATCCTGAATCAAATGTTCTTAGTAACTCTATCCTATAGCTCACTTTTGACTTATCAACTATCGAGAACTCATACAAAGCCCTCATTATTATAAAAGGAAGAAAACCAAGAACCAAGAATCCTATTTTTTTAAAGTACTCTTTTCTATGATGCTTAATTCCCTCATAAAAATTCTTATAAGGGAACAAAAAAGCCATAGGTATCAGCACAATCAAGAATGTCGGCTTGAATAATCCTGAGATTGCCAGCGATAAAGTAAATAGTATTGCGTTTTTATTACTGTTCTTATGTTCTAAGTCATCAATCCATTGCAAATAAAAGAACAAGCTAAGAAGCATGAAAAATAGTGCAGGAGATTCTGGCTGAACATGCTGTCCGAAGTAAATACCTAAAGGCATAATTGTCATGAAAAAAGAACTGAGTAAAGAAACAAAATCATCATTAGTTAATTTTTTTACAATATGATATGTAAGTACAATTGATCCTAGAAAGAAAAGTACCATTAATATTCTTGCAACAATTAATTGTTTCCCAAATAATAACCATATGGGGATCATTGCAAATGCAATCATAGGAACTTCTCCATACTCTTCATGATAACCAGTTTTTTCATCTAAACCAAAGAAAGCAAATGCCTGCTTATGCAAGTATTTTCCCTCACTTATAAAAAAATAAGTTGGATCTAAAGTTTCATGTTCCTTCATATTATGATATCCAATATATGGAAAGCCCAAATGATAAGACCTTAAATATAATCCAAAGAGAACAAACAATATCAAGAATATCATGACATGATTCTTCTTTATCTTATGAACTAAGAAACTAATATCCTTGCCTGATAATTCCACACTCTCTTTATCTTCTCCACCTGACATATTCTGATGTTATTGCATATAATTTATAAGGGTTTTGGTAAGATTTAATAATTCAAATCATCTTACTAACAATATGCCAAAACATATGCTCTCGATAATAATTCCAACTCTGAATGAATCAAAGAATATCAAGATTCTTGCAAGAAGAATTAAGAAAGCTATGAACAATCATAAAATAGATTACGAACTTATTGTAGTAGATGACAACAGCTCTGACAAGACTTTTGAAGTTGCTAAGAAACTGGAGAAGAAATACAACATTAAAGCTTTCAAAAGAATTAAGGATAAAGGGCTTTCTTCTGCTGTTGTTTTTGGTTTTTCAAAGGCAAGAGGAGATATTATTTGCGTTATTGATGCTGATTTAAGCCATCCTCCTGAATTGATTCCTAGAATGCTTAAAGAAATTAAAAAGAATGATATTGTTGTTGCCTCAAGATTAATCAAAGGTGGAAAAGTAGAAGACTGGCCGATGCACAGGAAGTTAATGTCAAAATTCGCTACATCTCTTGCAAATCCTCTATCCTCAGTTAATGATAAAATGTCTGGATTTTTCATGATAAAAAAGAAAGTCATCAAGAACATTCACTTTGTTCCAAGAGGTTATAAGATATTACTCGAAATATTAGTTAAAGGAAATTATGAAAACGTAAAAGAAATCCCTTACACTTTTAAAAACAGAAAAGTTGGAACAAGCAAGTTAACAATCAAGACAAATCTAGAATATCTTGTACAGTTGCTGCATTTGTATAGGGTTAAGTTTTTGAGGTGATTATTTCTTAGCTAATTTCCACATAATATCAAATGAACTCTTAAAAGAATCATTTACTTTTTTACTCTCGATAAAAAAACCCATAGGTTCATCATCCCATATTATTATTGCAGTCTTTTTATTATATACAATAGTAGTTGCTGGAAATTCATATGCACTGGGCAAGTATTTTATTTTAACCAGCTTCTGCTCTTTTAAAGGTCTTTGACTTCTTAAATTTTCACCATATATTATTTTATAGTGTATCTTCTTTTCAACTCGTCTTAATTGCCAGTTAGAAAAATAGATCTTAAATATTTTTCTAAACAACCCTTCTGCACCATATACATAAAATTCAGTTTTTGACCTAAGCACATCTTCTAATATTGATTTTAGACCTTCTTTACCAAGATAAATTTTTGCTTGTTGTTTTTCTAAAAACTGATTTTGCATAATTTTTAGAGACTTCACTTCTTTTGATAATATTTTTTCATCTTCCTCTATCTGTCTTTTCTTTTCATTCAAAATATCAATTATCTTTTCAGGATCTGAAGTTGAGAAGTATTTTTTATTATTTTTAATAATGAAATTCACAAGTCCATAATTTATAAGTTTGCCAAATATATCATAAACGTAAGGTCTTGCGAGTCCTGTTTGCTTTACAACATTACTAGCAGGAGAGTTTCCTAAATCGATTAGAGATAAATAAACTTTTCTTTCATTATGGGATAATCCAATTCTTTCTAACTCTTTAATATCTTTCATAATATAAGAAAAATCAAGAGATATATAAAACTTTTTAATGTAGTAAGCATTACTAATGACAATAATTTAAATTCTTATATTTGTAACATTAATATCATGGATGATAAAGAGATATCAATAGTTCGTGTAATGCTTTACTTTGCATTTTTAGGTTGTATTTTTAATACAGGCTATCAGTTTGGACGTGCAAGTATTCAAATAAGAGAAAATACAAGTTACAGGTCTTATGGTAAAGATCATAGAATAATATTGATAGACGATAAATTTTATAGACTTAATGAATCAGTGCCAAAAGGTTTTGAAGAAATAACAAACAGTGAAGTTAAACGTACATTAGATGATTATGTGGGTAAAGATTACTAAATCAATTCAACAATCATAAATTTTTCAAAAATTCTTCTCTGCTCATCTGTAAATCATGTTTGATAATTTTATTTAGTAGACCTCTATCAACATCTTCAGCAGGATGATTTGGAATAACTGTGGTTCTTCCATCAGGATGTTCAAAAAACATATGGCTTCCTTTCTGCCTTATGAATTTGAATCCTAATTTACCAAGAGTCTTCGCAACTTCGATCGCTTTCATTAGAGGAAGCTTCATAAGTAATTATGCCTCTACTTCAATTTGCTGTAAACTTAAGAATCTAGACTTTGAAGGTTTTTTAACACTTAGATAAAGATCAATTGCGTCCTTAGTTCGTTTAATAAGTTCATCATAAGTTTTTGCTTGAGATCTACATCCTGGAAGTTCAACTACCTCTGAAATAAGATACCCGTCTTCTCCTTGTTCTACTATGACATTAAATTTCTGCTTCATCAAATCTAATTAGACTGAAAAGTATATCAAACTTTCTT
>CAZDUE010000006.1:0-22267 GCA_964508575.1 uncultured Methanosarcinales archaeon | reverse complement strand
TTCCACAAGTATCACATCTTTTCCTGAAATGTCTTGGCTAAGATCTTTTAAAATCTGAACATGACCACTAGATTCAGAGCCCTGATAACTCTTTATCCTTATGGTGTCTCTTGATATTCCATAGCCCAATTCTTTTAATTTTGGAGCAAGCTTTTCAGCAAAAGGCGCTGCTCCCTTAAGCGCAGTTATTACAACAAAATCATCAGTTCTGACATCAGATTTCAAATCATAAAAATCTTTTATGCTCATAGCTACTTGTTCCACAAGATTATCTATCTGATTCTCTTCATATATGACATACTCGATTTCAGGAAGTGAATGAAGAGCCATAATATCAGTAAGAATAGTTTATATTTAAATACTTAACTCTCATTTTCAGTAAACTGAGGTCACATAGATGCATGATAAATATTTCGAAGGGATAGTGCAGTTAAGAGATTGCAATGAAAAAGATGCTGAATGGATGGAATCAATACTGTTAGAAGAAGCAGGAATTTTTCAGATAAAAATAGTCAGAGGAGGCCTTGACTTCTATGTGAGATCAAAAAAACCATTAAGAACATTGATGAGATATATGAAGGAAAAAGGGTGTGAAGTGAAATTCAGCAAAAAACTCCATACTAAAAATCATATGACTAATAAAGAAGTTTACCGAGTAAACTTACTTGTAAGAATGCCAAAAATAAAAGTAGGTAATGTGTTATTAGCAGGACATGATCCAATACTCGTTTCCAGCTTTGGAAAAAAGATAATCGGCATTGATTTGAGAACAGGAACCAGACGAGTTATTGACAAATATGATAAGATACTGGAAACTAGCGAGACCACCATCTCGAAAATAAAGCCGTTTCCTGAAGTCTTGCATCCTGAAACATTTCAAAGTGTGAAAGTAGAAAATCCCAATTTTTATGATGAAAAAAAACACAGCAAAAAAATAAATGTTCTTGAATATAAAGGAAGAATATATATTGTTCAGTCTTGTGATAAACATATGAATTAAAGCTTGAAGACTCTTGATAATCATTCTTTAAACCTGTTCTTGTATCTATCAACAATCTCTATCAACGCTTTTTTCTTATTGATTTCTTGCTCAAATTCTTTTTTGTTAACAAGAACAAAATCTTGAAAATCAACATAACAAATATCTTCTGCTCTTATATACATACAATCAATTTTGCTCGTTGGCTTTTTTTTATAGATTATGACTGAGGGATTAATCTGCTCCAAAGCTGCAGAACTTATAATGCTCGGATCATTTACAAACAAAATTTCCTCATTTTTTATCAAATTCATAATATTTTCTGGAAGCTTGCCAAGATTCTCTATCTTCAATACAGAGGTATACTTTTTTGATTTGACAAGATTTTTCAAAGATGAATTTTCATTATCCAAATCTGAAATTTTTTTCTTGAGTTTTTTATTTTCAGAAATCATATTGTTCAGGAGATAATTTTTATTTTTTATAATGTTTCTTGCTTTATTGCTCGAAGCAATATCCATAGCGCCCATTATTGCATCCTTTTCAAGTTTCAATTTTAATAAAATATCTTTCTGCTTTGCAAGATTATTCTTGAGAAACTCATTATATTCTTCCAAGTATCTTATTCTTCGCCTTAATTCATTCAGAGGATTCGGCACTGATATTATAGCGTCAGTTTTCATAGTATCTCTTTTAATAAATGTAAATTTGGAGCTTAAGGTCCTGGAAAGCGCTTCTCTCATGCTTACTTTGTTCATGACTACTTCTTTTATTATTGCATTTTCCTTATCCTTGACATTATTAATTTCTGCAAATTTTTTTATTTTTTTAAACAAAAAAGAATAAGATTTGTATGCAAAAATTGCTGAAGCAAGAGCATCAACTTCGTGATCATTAGAAGTTTTAGAAAGCCAAGAATTGCCAAAATCCCTTATTGAGTTTCTTTTTTCTTCTATAGAAAGATCGTGTCTTGGACTTACAATCTTAGCTCTGTTATTAGCGCTGAATTTTTCGACAAATCCAGGAATTTTAGATTTATCAGTTCCAACAAGAAGAATGGATCCTAAAGGAATCAGTCTATCAATAATCTCAGAAATACCCATATTTCTAGAAGAGCCAATTAAAACATCATTGCCATCAACATCTAGAACAGCATAACCAATAGTTGTCCCAGGATCAAGACCAATTATTAGTAATTTGTTCATAATACATTATTATTGCTTGAAATTAATAAATTTATCTTTGAAATTAATAGACTACAACTGAAAGAAGATATATCCTGAAAGACGTATGTGCATAGCATCTTCAAAATTCTACATTACCTTTCATAATAGCACTAACCTCCGTAGGTTCAGTCACACTGGCATGCAATACTGAAAGTATTGCTCGCGAGTTACCGCATGCCTTTCTTGCGAGCGAATCATTCGATTCGCATGCGGGTGTTCGGAACTTTTAACATACGCTAAAAGGAACATCCCCTGCTCACTTGCAAGATCACTTCCTTGATTGAATTTTGACCTCAGGATTCTATGCACATATTGAAAGCATAAAGCTTTTTAAAGAACTCTAGCCAAATATGATGCATGGACCAGAACATAACAGAAGAAGACTTGAAGAAAATGACTCCTGAAGAGATGAGAGAGTTCCAGAAAAAACAGTGTATCTTCTGCCACATAATTGCTGGGAAAATACCTTCTAAAAAAGTTTACGAGGATGATAAGATAATCGCAATTCTCGATATAAATCCTGCAACACCAGGACATGTTCTAGTAATGCCTAAAGAACATTATATGATTATGCCTCAAATGGCTGAGGAAGATATAAAACACATATATGTTACTGCAAAAGTAATCTCTCAAGCACAGCTAAGAGGATTATCTGTAGAAGGAACTAATATTTTCATAGCTAATGGATACGTAGCAGGACAAAAAGCACAACATTTCATGCTCCATGTCATTCCAAGATTACAGAATGATGGATTGAATTTCAATTTAAATGAATCAACAATGCCCCGAGAAACTTTAGAAAAGTACAGGAATGCTTTGGGAAAAAGACTTTCTGACTTGATGGGTGTTGAGTTCAAGAAAGAAACACCTAAAAATTCGATTGTTCAGCAAAAGATTGATTCTAGAACTTCTGAGCATGCATCTAACATTTCAGAAGAAGATTATTCTAAACAAGAAGATAGACAAGAAATTGACAGCGAAATCGAAGAAGTTGAAGATTCAGATTCTCATTCTCGTGAAAATAATCTTGATAAAAATAATCTTAATAGTATTGCTTCTTTATTCACAGGAAAATCTTTTCCAAATATTGAACAGGACGATGAACAAGAAAATGAGGAAGAAGAAAGTTATGAAGAGCAGGAAGAAAAGGAATCAAAAAACAAACAAGCGAATCATAATGATAAGGGCGCTCATAGATACATTGCAAGTATAAAATCAACAAAGTTTCATAATTTAAACTGTCCTTTTGTTAAAAGAATCCCTCTTGAAAACAGAGAGTATTTTGACTCAAGAATAGAAGCAGAAAAAAAGCATGAGAGGTGTAATTGCGTTGACTGAATGTAGTGTTTGCAAACTCATACAGAATAAGCAATTGCTTGTCATGTATGAAGATGAAGATATTTTAGCTGTATTAGCAGACAGACCTAGTGCTCCTGGGCATGTTATTGTACTGGCTAAAGAGCATTACGCAATATTAGAGCAAGTCCCTGATTCTTTGATAGGAAAACTAGGATCTATTGTTAATAAAGTAAGCATTTCTGTATTTGAAGTTCTTGGAGCCCAAGGAACAAATGTTCTTGTTAATAATGGATTGACTGCCGGTCAGAAACAATCTCATTTCATGATAAATATACTGCCAAGAAGAGAAAATGATGGTATTGATTTTTCATGGGCTTCTAAAAAATTAGGAGAAGAAGAAATGAGCACAGTAGAAGGAAGAATAAAAGATCATACAATTGCAGAAAGGGTTGTGGATACATCTTCAAAAGCTCCTGAAAAAATCCTGCCAGATACTGAGAAACTAGACGATCAAGAAGAAGAGGAAAACTACTTGCTTAAACAATTAAGAAGAATACCTTGATTTTTTTTAGAACTATTATAATTTATTATCTTTTATGCATCGATAATAAATATGATCTAGTAAAAGACATAAATAATCATACAAATAGTTATGTCTTTTAGATATATAGTAGCGGACTTAAATAATTATTTATACTTTTTCGCCATTATATTCAGAAGACCAAGCAAGATCATGCTCAATATTTTTGGTCTTCTGTTATAGCAACTGCTAATAATTGTCTAAAAACTAAGGTCAGTTGCTATAAATCAGTTTTTCTTTTGCTTTGCAATCACAAAATAAAAATTAGGATTATTGAGCCCTACTTTTTTATATGGTCTTTCCGGACCTAAAATTATCTGCCTATCATATCTGTCTATTTTAGAATTGATATTATCTCTAACATAAATCGTTCCATCAGGATCTATTCTTGTAACAAGAGCCACGTGTTTAGAAAAATATCCTGCAGGTCCATTAACATCAGCAGCAGAATAATGCTGAAGATTATTAACCCAGACAATTGCTCCTGACTTAATTGCCCTGTTCATCTCAGTATTTATTTCAGATGGAGGAACATATTCTTTTTTCATATAATTATTGTTAATTGCAGTCTGCAAAGGAACGTAATCTGTCCCTTGTCCAATGTTCACAACCGTGAAATCATATTTTTTATGATTAAGCTCTGCAACTGCAGGACCAAAACCATCAGCAAGATTAGAATTCGCATTTGTTTTTTCAGCAAATGTTCCAGAAGGCATCTTCAAGCCATACCATGAAACTGCAATAGCTCTCTGAGTACATGCACAAGGAGATCCAGGAATATTTATAGTGCTTTTCAAATTAAGATTATTTGGAGGAAATCCTACCTTTTTAGGATTGCTCTTTGAAGTTTTCACATCAAATTCTTTTAATTCAACTCCTTCTCTCTTAAAAAGATACTCCTTAGTATCTCCTATCTTTATGGATAATCCACGTCCATCATCATGAAGAATTGTTGATGGAGTTATTGATTTTGCCAGAAGCTTAAGGTTCATCTCATTTTCTTTATTACTGACTATCTTGAATCTTTTTCCTTGAATATCAATTAAAAAGTTGGAGTTTGCAACAGTCATGACCTGAGATATCTTACTTTTATCAAAATCAAAGAATACAACTGAAGCCGTTTTTGTTTCAGCAAAGTTTTGAATCTCACCTTTTTGGATCTCTTTGTCTGAAACATCATGAATGACAAGCTTATTCTTAACAGCATTAAACTGTGAAACCGGCTTGGAATCTTGATAGATTGTCACAGCAGATCCTTTTTTATCATGAGGAGTTAAAATGATATTTTTTTCTTCTATTCTTACATCTCCTTGTGTTCTAATATTTCTATTTCTATAAATTATTTCTTGCGAGCCAGAAAGTGATACAACTGCGTCATCTGATATTATAAAAACTCCCGAAGAAGTTTGTTCTAATTTTCCTTTCTTAAGCAGTAAACTTGATTCAGGCAAATTTTCATTTTCGCCAAACCCAGAATCTGATGGCTTCTTTGTTATTCTCACTCCTTCCTCTGTAATTTCAACAGAGCTGGAGCTTATATCTCTAATATTTCTTATGAATGCATCATTGGGCTCTTTTCCGTATTTTAAGCTAAACTGGGATCCACTCTTTATTATCTTAAAATCCTTTGGAAATGCCTTGATGTTAAAAGTGTTATCTGATCCTGAGATTTTTTGCAGGTAAGATGACGTCATTTTTGAATCTTTATCAGGATACTTTGCAAAAAATTCATTGGCCAAATTAGTGTTATCTATTTCACCTGGATTTTTCTGAAAAAAAACAACAACAAGATCTGAATTTTTGTCAATAATCTCAGTCAAATCACCCTGAGACATGTATTGATACAATATCTTGTCTTTTTGGCCTGAAGGCAAATTATTATAAGAATCAATACTGGGATTTTTTAAAAATTTATCAAGATTCACATCATAATCAGTAGCATACGCAGTCGTATACTCATTCGAAAGAGCCACGGGCTCCTGAGGTAACGTATCAGAAGGTGTATGATCTGCAAGTACAACCTGCGAGATCAACATCACTAGCACTGCTAAAACTAAAAAGATCGCATTTTTATTTGATACTCTCCAATGAATTCTCTTTTTATGAGGTTTATTCATTATTTTCTACCTCTGAATTGCTCAGACCTGAATTATCCCCATCTGAAGTTCGTGATAAAAACTCTTCATCTTTCTTAAAACTCTGATTTCCAAGATATACTGCAAAATTGTATCTGAACTTCTCATTTCCAAGATTAGATTCTGGATCTGTTATTGTATATATCAAAGAATCACCAGCATCAGGAATAACCGAGATATTATAAGGGATTTTAAACAATAAATCAATGCCAACATAATTTGGATCTTCTTTAGTCATGTTAACTATCAGACCAACTGCATTCCAAATCCCTAGAAGTCTCACTTGTTTCTCAGATAAATATTCTGAATAAACATATCTTTTTTCATCCTGATTAACAATAACCGGAAATTTTAGCTTGAAGATGGTTGAAGATGAAGTTAATATGACCTCAGAACTTGGATTTTCAAAAGATACATTGAACCGAGAAAAAACTGCACTTTTATTCAAGCACTCAGAAACAGAATAATCAACATACCATTCGAGCTCTTCTTGAACCTCACTTATTTCAGGATAATATGATTTGTTAAATGCATAAAAAGTGCTTGTTGTGTTCAACCTTGCTAAAAATATATTACTGCTCTGAAGAAGATTCAAAGATTCCATTGAAGAAACATCCAGACATTCTTGAACAGCCTGCCTGACTTCAATTGGCTCTCTGCTTATTGCTGATTTTGAAGACTGTTTGCTTTTTAATTCAACATTAGATGCATAATAAAAGTATCCTAAAGTCAGAATCATGATCAATCCTATTGCAACAAAAACCGTTAGTTGAGCTTTTTTATTCATGAATTACCACTTCATACTCATTCTGCCTGGTTCATTATTGTATGTTTACTTTTAAAGATTACTACATGTACAGTACATGACATTGCTGAGACATTAAACCAAGATATTAATCAATAATAGGATCAAAGCACCAGCCACGCAAAAACATTGCCAAATAATATTGTTATTATAAACGCTATCAAGAATGAAGGAACAAAAGGAATTCCTTCTTTAACAAGAATCTTAGACACTTTTTTATTTTTATAAAGTTCTTTAAGCTCAGATATTTGTTCTTTGCTGATACCAAGATCTTTAGGAGAGACAATAACTTTCCTTCCAACTATTATTTCTTGAGCTATCCAATCTCCTTCCACTAAGTTTGAGGGCTCTAATTCTTTATACATCACTGCATCTTCAACTGATTTTACAAAAGACCACAAGTAAGGAAACATAAGTATCAAAGATAAAATTACTATTCCTGCAATCAGGTTGTAATATACTGATCTGCTTATGAATATAAAAATTATGAAATATACAAATCCTATTATCAATGCCATGTTCCTATATTTTATAAAAGACTTATCTTTGGTCATACCTTTGAATTTTTTATAAACTGAGGACTTATTTGAAAAAAATATTATCAAAATATAGAATAATCCATAGAATGCTCCGAATATTATTGTATTCATCAGAAAAGCAATTCCAGAAGAATTGACCATCTGAGAAATAGACTGTGAATCTATTGAATATACTGCTTTAAAGCCAATTGCTGCACCTAAGCCCATGAGAAGCTTTGCATCCCCTCCTCCCCATTGACCTGCATAATACATGGCATATGCTATTGATGAGAAAAGAATAAGCCCATAAACTCCTTGAAGAATTATTGAAAAATCTTTTAACTGTATCGAGTAAAGAATCCTTGCGCCAATACTGAAAAATATCAAGAAATAACTAATCCAGTCAGGAACCTCTCGTTTCTTAATATCAGTCAATGTTCCTATCACTATTGCAATGAATGCCATCCCTAAAAGAATTGATTCATAAGATTCTATCATGATTCTGATATTTTTTGGATTTTATTTAAGAGTCCATTTGATCAAATTTGATTTTAATCAAGGTTTTTCTTTTGAGTTTTTTTCAAGGTTTTTCTTTTTGGTTTTTCTTTTTAATAATCTTTTTAATGATTTTTTTTCTGAAACCCTGGGATTTTATGAATTCAGCAGGATTCTCAGGATTTTTCTTTATCAAGAATTCAGTATGTGGATATGCAAAGTCAACATCTGGAACTTGTTTAACACGATCATATATTCCTTTAACAACCCTTGTTTTAGTTCCATTTACTCTACGAGCAGGGCAGAAAAATCTTACAATAACATCAACACCATTAGCGCCAAAATTCAATCTTACATATGGCTCTTTTGGAATTTTAGAAAACTCTTTTGTGGCATCTCTTGCTGATTCTAGAGATATATCAATTGCCTTATCTAGATCTCCTTCATACGTTACGTTTGTTGAAACTTCTGAAAGTATAAACTCATCTTCTGCAGTATAATTAACAACATTTTGCTCAAAAATTGAAAAGTTTGGAACCATAAGCTTTCTTCCTGACTGATCTTCAGCAGGAGTCAACCCTCCTAGTTCATTGAGATGAATGTGAGTCAAAGTTATTGCCTCAACATCTCCCCTGAATTTATTGTCACCTATTACAATCCTATCGCCAATCTCAAACGGTTTTGTTGTTATTATTATCATCCATGCAACCAATCCTGCAAGAGGTTTTTGAAGTGCAAATCCCAATGCTGCAGACAAAAGACCAAGAGTTACTCCAAATCCCGTCCATGATCCTGTGTAGGAAAATATTATACCTAAAATCAATATAGCGAAAGAGAAATACTTGAATATCCTGGTAAATATTTCAACGTTTGCAATCTGCTGTTTTGTTTTTGCCTTTTTCAACAATTTACTTTTTATCAGACCAAGAAGAATGTTGAAAATAATGAAAAAAATAACAATCATTATTGCTATTCTTATAAATGGAGCCACTTCTTCAAAAGTGTCAAATGCCTGCATAAAAGTATCTGATACTGCCATATTTCCTCTTTTTTAAAGATTTTTTAAGTTTTTTTAAAGCTAATTTTAATATTTACTGAAAAATAGACTTCCTTATTTAAATTTCTTTCGCATGAAAAACCAGAAACACCAAAAATAATATAAAAAGACCAATTAAAATCAATCAAATGTTCACAGGAATCATCCAAGAAATAGGAAAGGTCAAAGATATAAAAAAAACAGGCAAAGGTATATGCCTATTTTTAGATGTAAAAAGATTAAAAACTCAAAGTATCAGATTAGGAGATAGTATTGCAGTCAATGGAGTTTGTCTAACAGTCATAGAAAAAAATGCAAAAGAAATCAAGTTTGATGTGATTCCTGAAACTTTATCAATGACAAATATTGGAAGTGTCAGAAAAGGAGATTTTGTTAACCTTGAACAAAGCCTAAAAAACAGGGACAAATTGGACGGTCATATTGTTCAAGGTCATGTTGACGGGATAGGAATAATGAAACAAATAAAAATCCATGAATCAATAGAACCAAAAAAAGCAAGCACTAAGAAACTTGCAAAATTTATAAGATTTACAATATCTTGCAATAGTAACTTGATGAAATACATTGCCAAGAAAGGATCTATAACACTGGATGGAGTGAGCTTGACAGTGTCTGAGGTAAATGATAAAAACAATTCTTTCTGTGTTGAATTAATTCCTCACACTATTAAGAACACAACTTTAGGACTTAAGAAAAAAAATGATGCATTGAATATAGAAACAGATGTTCTTGCAAGATATGTTGAAAGACTGATAAAAAGATAATTTGGACATATTTTGCAGCATAAATAGTTTGGGACAATAATTACGCATAATAAAATTCCCAAACTACATACTAAAAGACAAATATTATCAGGATTTATTTCTGTCTTTTACTAAAACAACATAACACTTATAAATAAGTTAACAATAGTTAATCGTTATTGACTATTAGGGGGATAAATCAGTAAAATTTAATAGCTAACATGATAAAATCGTATCAATCGATAATTCGATAATCTTAAATGACAAGAAGAGGCGATAAAATGAATAAACTATTATTCCCACAAGAAGTTGAAGTTTGGTACATCATACCTTCAATAAGAAGAGAATTAGCACTTGAACTTGTAAATATCGGGATGAACCAGAAACAAGCCGCTGAAGCTTTAGAAGTCACAACTGCTGCAATCTCCCAGTATAAAACAGAAAAAAGAGGATCTTCGAAAAAATTCAATGAATCAATCAACCATGAGATACATGAATCTGCTGTGAAAATAAAAGCAAAAAAAAGCACTGTATTTCATGAGATAATGAGAATAAATAGAATGGTTAAAGATCAAGGGCTTCTTTGCAAAATTCACAAAGAAATAGGCAATCCTGCTGAGAATTGTGAAAAATCATGCAGAAACGCATACCTTAATAAAAATGATGAATGCATGATAAAACCAAAATCTGCAGCAAAAATGAACAAAGCAAGACATTAATAGTGAAGAATTATGAATGAAGAATTTGAATTCGGAATAACCAGAGATAGATATGACCAGGCAAATGAAAATATCAAATATACGTATATCGCTGAGCCCGGAATAAATGAAGAAGTAGTCAGAAAAATATCTGAATCTAATGACGAGCCAGAATGGATGCTTGCACACAGATTAAACTCATTAAAAATTTTTAATAACCTCAAGATGCCAAATTGGGGACCTAATTTATCTGAACTTGACTTGAACAAAATAACTTATTTTTTAACTCCTGATGCTAAAAAAAATGCGAAAAATTGGGATGATGTTCCTGCAGACATCAAGGAAACTTTTAACAAACTTGGAATTCCTGAAGCAGAACAAAAAGCACTCTCAGGAGTTGGAGCCCAATATGACTCAATCAATATATATCATAACTTAAAAAAGGAACTTGTAGATCAAGGAGTCATATTTGAAGATTGTGATACTGCACTTCATGAGTATCCTGAACTAATGAAAAAACACTTCATGAAATGTGTTCCACCAACACTACATAAATTCGCAGCTCTGCATGGAGCAGTATGGTCAGGAGGCACTTTTTTATATGTTCCAAAAAACGTAAAGATAGAACTGCCGCTGCAGGCGTATTTCAGGATGAATGCTCGAAAAATGGGACAATTCGAGCACACTTTGATAATCGTAGAAGAAGGAGCTCAAGTTCATTATGTAGAGGGATGCTCAGCCCCACAATACGCAGAGTCTTCATTGCATGCAGGATGCGTCGAAATATTCCTGGCAAAAGGTGCTCGTGCAAGATACAGCAGTGTTGAAAACTGGTCTAGGAATACTTACAATCTCAATACAAAGAGAGCAATTGTTGAGGAGAATGGAATAATCGAATGGGTTGGAGGAAATTTAGGCTCGGGAGTGACTATGCTCTATCCATGTTCCATACTAAAAGGAAAAGGAGCAAGAGCAGATCATATTGGAATAGCATTTGCTGCTGAAGAACAAAATCAAGACGTCGGAGCTAAAGTATATCATATTGCTCCTGAGACAAGCTCTTTCATAAAATCAAAAAGCATAAGCATGAAAGGAGGAATAACATCTTACAGAGGATTATTACACATTGCAAAAGGCGCTATAAATTCAAAATCAAAAATAGAATGTGATGCATTAATGATGGATAATATTTCCAAGACTAATACTTATCCTTATATGAATATAAAGGAGAATAAATCAGATGTTGGACATGAGGCAACTGTTGGAAAAATAAATGATGAGCAGATATTCTATCTGATGAGCAGAGGATTGACTGAAGAACAGGCAATACAGATGATTGTTGCTGGATTTATTGAACCAATCGTTAAGGAACTTCCTCTTGAATATGCAGTAGAGATGAACAGATTAATACAATTAGAAATGGAAGGATCTCTTGGCTGATAAAAATCTCTTTTTAAATATGAATAATATCAAAATAAAAAAGACATTCAATAGAAAACATCAAAATAAATATAAAAAATCTAAAGGCATGATTTAAAAATGTTAAAAGTCTATAAAACCGATTTTCTGGAGTATATTAAAAAAATAAGCTCTGCTGGTCAAGAACCAGAATGGATGCTTGAAAATAGAATAAAATCTCTTGAAATCTTTGAAAGCTCAACAACGCCAAACATGCGATATGGCATTAATATTAATTTAAAACTAGATCTGGATTTTGAAAAGTTCAAATTTGAAAACAAGCTTGTTGAAAATACCAAAAATAATGAAAATAAAAAAGACGATATCGAGATAAAAATTTCTGGAAAAGCAATAATAAAAAGCTTAAACGAAAACTTACAAGAAGCAATTGAAGAATTTCCTGAGATCAAAGAAAGCTTCATGAAAATTGTTCTTCCTGATAACAAGATACCTGCGATGAACGCAGCATTCTGGAATTCTGGAACATTCATAAAAATTCCTAAAAAATCAAAAGCAGCAATAATAATAAATACAAAAGTCAAATCCAATTCTTCAATAAATCATATCATTCTAATAGCAGAACCATTATCTGAAGTAACAATCATAGAATCATTAAAGCATGATATAAAATCCTCAGAATTCATAGAACATGAAGCAATAAGGAGCGATATTCTTGAGATACATGCAAAAGAAGGAGCTCAAGTAAAATATTTCTCAATTCAGAATCTTGAGAGGAACACTTACAATTTTAGCATTAAAAAAGCAATAGTTGATCGAGATGCGAAAGTAGATTTTCTATCCTGCTGTCTTGGAAGCAAATTCAGCATCATTGATAATTCAGGGATATTGAAAGAAGAAGGAGCCAGCAGTAATAATTCATGCCTGTTTTTTGGAAACAAAGACCAGCAGTTCGAGATAAACTCAAGCACCGTCCACTCGGCACCCAATACTCAAAGTGACATGCTTGTCAAAGGAGCTTTAGATGATAAAGCAAAAACAGTTTATCAAGGGCTTATAAAAATAAATGAGAATGCAGCAAATTCAAATGGATATCAGAAACAAGACACAATAATGCTAAGCCCAGAAGCAGAGATGAATCCAATTCCTAACCTGGAAATTGACAATAACGAAGTTAAATGCAGCCACGGAGCATCAATAGGACAACTGGATAAAGAGAAAATATTTTATTTAACAAGCAGAGGAATAACAGAAAAAGATGCAAAGAACTTGCTAGTACAGGCATTTTTTGAGCAAATAATTGGAAAAATCGAAGATCAAGAAGCTGCAGATGAAGTCCGTGAGATAATATCCAGCAGGTTAAAATGAATGAGTAAAAAATCAAAAAAATGGCATGATACAAAAAATGAAAGGCGCTGAAAAAATAAAAAAAGACTTTCCAATATTCAAGAGGAAAATAAATGGAAAAGAACTGATTTATCTAGACAGCAGTTCAACCTCTCAAAAACCAGCTCAAGTAATTGATGCGATGAATGATTTTTATTTCAAACATAATGCGAACATACATAGAGGAATATACACTATAAGTGAAGAAGCAACTTTAGAATTTGAAAAATCTCACGATAAAATCTCAAAATTCATAAACTCAAATTTTGAAGAAACAATAATAACAGGGGGAACTACTGACTCAATAAATACTGTTGCATACTCACTGCTTAATTCTGATTTAACAAGCTCAGGACTTTCGCTAAAAAGAAATGATGAAATAATAATAACTGAGATGGAACATCATTCAAATCTAGTTCCGTGGCAGCAAATTGCTAAAATAAGAGGATGCAAACTAAAGATAGTGAGAATTGATAAGCATGGAGATCTTGATCTTGGACACCTTGAATCTTTGACGACAAAAAGAACAAAAATTGTCGCTATTACACATATCTCAAATGTACTTGGAACAATAAATGATGTGAAAGAGATAACAAGAATCGCTCATAAAAAAGATGCACTTACACTTATTGATGCAGCTCAATCAGTTCCTCATATTAAAGTAGATGTCAAAAAAATTGGCTGTGACTTCTTAGCATTTTCAGGACATAAAATGCTCGGACCTACTGGAACTGGAGTTTTATATGGAAAAAAAGAGCTTCTTGAAAAAATGACACCTTTCAAATACGGAGGAGATATGATTAGCTCTGTTAATTTTCATGAATCAAGATGGAACAAACTGCCTTGGAAATTTGAAGCAGGAACTCCAAACATTGCTGGAGCAATAGGTCTTTCAAGTGCTGTAGATTATCTCAAAAAAACAGGGCTTGAGAACATTAAGAATCATGAAAAAAAATCAGCAAGCTATTTGATTAAGCGGCTTTCAGAAAATAAAAAAATAAAAATTTATGGAAACCCAAAAAACAAAGCAGGAGTTGTTTCTTTCAATATTGATAAAATCCATGCACATGATGTTTCAGAAATACTGAGCAGAGATGGGATCTGCATAAGAGCCGGAAACCATTGCACAATGCCCCTGATGAATTTACTGGGGATAAATGCTTCTGCAAGAGCAAGCTTATATCTTTATAATGATAAAAAAGATATTGACCGACTAATTCATGGAATAGAAAAAGCTGAAAAAATATTCAAATTAAAATAATCAAAAAATAGATAATGGAAATGACAAAAAATGGATGAACTTTACAGAGAAAACATCTTAGAGCATTTTAAAGAGCCAAGAAACTATGGAAAAATCAAAGATGCTGATGTATATCATAAAGAAAATAATCCTGTTTGTGGAGACGAAATTGAAATATTCTTGAAATTTGACAAGAAAAACAAAAGCAAGATATCAGAAATAAAATTTCAAGGAAGAGGATGCGCTGTATCTCAAGCCACTGCTTCAATATTGACTGAAGAAATAAAGAACAAAGAATTAAGAAAAATACAACAGCTTGATTCAACAGACATCATTAAGATGATCGGAATACCTTTAAGTCCGACACGGCTTAAGTGCGCGATGCTCTCGCTCGACACATTAAAAAACGCAATCAAGATCCATGAAAAATATTTGAAAAGGTGAACTAAATGACATTTTTAGAAATAAAGAATCTGCATGTTTCCGTCAATGATGTTGAAATACTTAAAGGAATCAACTTATCTGTAAAACAAGGAGAAATCTGTGCAATAATGGGTCCGAATGGATCAGGAAAATCAACTCTAGCAAATGCATTAATGGGACATCCCAGCTACATAATTACTGAGGGGGAAATATTCTTAGATGGGAAAAAAATCAATCATCTTGGACCAGATGAAAGAGCAAAGCTTGGATTATTCTTATCTTTTCAGTATCCTGTAGAAATTCCAGGAGTTACAGTTGCAAACTTCTTGAAAACAGCTTACAAATCTGTAAAGCAAAAAGACATAAGCATATTAGACTTCAAGAAATTGCTGGAAGAAAAAATGCATCTCCTTAAGATGGATAAAAAATTTATGATTCGATACTTAAACGAAGGATTCTCAGGAGGAGAAAAAAAAAGAAATGAAATATTGCAGCTTGCTGTACTATCGCCAAAGATTGCGATACTTGACGAAACAGATTCAGGATTAGATATTGATACATTAAGAATTGTGGCAGAGGGAGTCAATAAGCTCATAGGTCCTGAAATGGGCTGTGTGATTATTACTCACTATCAAAGGCTGCTGGATTATATAAAACCAGACAAGATATACATAATGATTGACGGTAAAATTGTAAAATCAGGAGGCGCAAAACTCGCGCTACAACTCGAGGAAAAGGGCTATGAGTGGATTCGAGATGAGATAAAATGAATATTCATAAAAAAAACTGAATTAAAAATGATATGAACCAATCAATTTTATAAAATCAAAAATGAGCGACAAAATAAAAAAAATTCATGAAATTATTCAAGAACTTGAAGATAAATCTTCAGAAGGGCATTACTTTAATATTCCAAGACAGACTGCAGAATTTCTTTATTTACTTGTAAAAACTAAAAAAGCAAAAAATATTTTAGAAGTTGGAATGAGCAATGGTTATTCAACAATTTGGCTTGCTTCTGCTACGTTAGCAAATAAAGGAAAAGTCACAACAATTGAAAGAGATGAATCAAAAATAAAAGAAGCAGAAGACAATTTCAAAAGAGCTGGACTTAATAACATAACTATCTTGAAAGGAGATGCTCTGAAAGTGACTAAAAACCTCTCTTATAAATATGATTTTGTCTTTTTAGATGCAACAAAAAAAGAATATATTGCATATTTGAAAAATATTTTGATAAATAAAAATATCGAAGATGGAGCTATAATCACTGCTGACAATGTCATAATATTCCGAGAAAAAGTACATGAGTTCTTGAAATTCCTGCGAGAAGATAAAAGATTCGAGTCAACCACTATTCCTCTGGGAACAGGATTGGAGTTCTCAGTTTTTAGAGAGAAATGAAAAGAGAGAATAAAAATAAAGATTATAAAAAAACTAAAAATTTCAAAAAAATAATAATCTACTTACGATCTGCTCCTTTAGGAACCAACAATTCATCAAGTCTTTCATCATCACTCAAAGGCTTTGCAGTATAATAACCTCTATTTTCTATAGGTATTACTTTCAACCTTTGCATTTGAGATCGACTTAATCTTTCTTTTTGATCAACAGGAAGACCTACAGAGAAATATAAATGACCTCCTAATTTTACTTTTGTAAAGTACCACTTATAACTACCAAAGACTGAATTACCTTCCCACCAAGGAGGAGTTGCTATGTCATCATTCTTGTAAAACAAAGCGCCTTTAGTTATGTCATAATGCCTGCCAATTCTGATATTATTATAACTGAGATTATTTTTATCACTCTGAGAAACTCCTAAAATATTATCAACTAATGCCCTTACTGCTATTCTTATGAGATCTTCTTTAAAAAGCACATAACCATCATTCACTCCTGAAAATGTTTGGAAATCTTTTCTTGTTCCAGTAAATCTTGATGTATGAGCATCTAAACAGTTCCACTCACCACCTTTAAGATCATTTGCTGTAACTTTTTTATAATTATTTCCTCTTCTGTAAATCTGAACAAAATTATATCCAAACTTGTCTTTGATCACATCATGATCTGCAAAACCCATTGGAACTAGAGCATGTCCGCGGGTAAAATTAATCCTATTGATGATAACTTGAGCAATTCCTCTAAAACTATCATAGAAATATTTATCACTGTACTTTGCATCTGGATCATTCCTTGTTTCTCTATCTTGTGGATTAAACATGTGATACTCCTCTTCAAAATACATTATTCTTACAATCGAAGCAAGATCAATTTCATTTTTAAATTTTGGAGCATTAATTTTGTATCTGTCTATTAAAGTATTGAGAGATTTTACTAATTTACGAGGATTCATTGCATACAAGGATTCAAGTTTTTTTCTTGAAATTTTAGGACCATGATCTTTATGCTTATGACATTTAGAACTTTTTTTATGTTTTGTTTTAGCTTCTAAATCTTCTGAACTACCAGAAATACCTGAAACTATTGCAGTTAACCCCAGAATTCCTTTTCCCATACCCACTAGAAAAGATCTTCTTGTTGAAATTTGATTCATTAAATCGTCTAAAGTCATTTTTAATTTATTCTCCTAAATATTTTATTTTTTCATTTATTAATTGCCACTTTATCTTTAAGACTGTGGTAATGTTCTAATCCTTTAATATAGATTTTCTCAAACATTCCTTTTGCTTCAGGATTTACTGCAATATGAAAGTGATCTCCTTCTTTTAGAGTATAACAAATCAATCCCAGCTTTTGCATTGTTACAAGTTCATCATTAATTGCATTTTTTTGCTCTGGACTTAAACTGCTGTAACCTATGTCTACACCTTGTCCAAAAATGTGTGTTGAATGTTTTGAAGATTCAAGCTTTTCCTGATATGCTTTAGTCCTAACCCCACTTGTTGCAAAAACTTCAGCTTTGCCCCTGAGCTTATTTCCGAGATACATTAGTAGTCCAACAACTTCTTTTGAAGCTCCCTGATATAAATTTCTATTACCAAAATCTTTAACACCAATTCCACTAACAGGATCATCATCTATTGAGAATCCAAATACTTTTTGATCATTAGGAAAAGGAACAAGCAATCCATGTTCATAACCTTTCTTTAATTGTGATACATCTTCATACATTCGTTCTTTTTGATCTGGTCTAAACCAACCTAATTCTTGTTCTAAATCAGGGATTCTTGTGATTTTAACTTCATTATAAGCATCTGACATTTGTAACAGTTCATCAGGATTTGATCTAAATATTGAGAATATTCTTTCTGCAGCTAGAACATCAAAATAGTATAAATGAGATTTTTCTTTTAGTGAACTTAAAAATGATTCAGTGTTTGGATGTCTTCCTTCTGCCACTTGATAAGATACTTGAGCCAGGCTTGAACCCTGATTTTTAGTCCATCTTCCAATTTTTGAAGCGTCCTCTGAAATTGTACCATTTGAAAGACTTAGTTTTGTAGGAACATCAGGAGACATGAACTTATACATTGTTTTTGCAACATCCTCATTTCCTGCACGGTAACTCCAAACAGCTAAATCTAAAGCTCCAAACATATCAATTCCTTGTCTTAAGTATTTAGCCATCATATCTAATGACTTTTCAGGATTAAACCTTTCATCTATTTCTCTTCTTTTTTCTTGAAGCTGTCTTACTACTTTTTCAAAATGAGCATTATCAATTTTTCCCTGCTTTAGCTTAACATAAAATTCGTCAATTTGCATTGTTAAATTATTAGATCTTTCAATATCAACCTTAAGTCCAAATTTTCTTGCGTTTTCTAGAGAGATTTTACACAATCCTGATCTTTCATAAGCAGAACCAGACCTTGCAGTAGGATCGCCTCCACTTTCAATAAGAATCATGGCTTCTAAAGTGGAAATAGGAATTCCATAATTGTCAGATGCATTTTTTATTATATTTTCATAATCTCTGTCAATCATTGCACATTGATCTACAATATCACGCTGGTTAATTTGTAATACACTCTTTTCGTGAACCCTTGCCATTCTTCTTGAATAAGCATCTAAATCATCTTCTAATGACGGCTTGTACTCAACATTTTTTTTGGTATCGTTACCACTGCCATTATTTCCTTTAGGTTTAGATGTCAACATAGCATGAACAACTTTAGTTCCTGCAAGAGCTACAATAAACAAAGCAGATTTCTGTAAAAATTCCCTTCTAGTTTGAGTCATGATAATCATCTATTTAGCAGATACCCTTGAAATTTGAGTTCTTCCTAAATAAGGAGTTGGCACAATAAGTTCAGGAATTGGATTTGCAGCAGGATAATTCTTGTTATCATGATCTCTGTGATCAATTGCAATTACAGCTAATCTTTGTTTTTCGTGCTCTTTTAATCCAATTATATCAACCGGAAGACCTATTCCATAAAATGTATGCTTTCCAGAACCATTAGGAGTTACTGCTGTATATCCAGTAGCATATAATCTGTATGACCCAAATGCAGTATTCCCTTCCCAACCATCTATGCAGGATTTCACATCTTCATTCCTATAAAAAAGTGCAAACCTTGTAGGATGAGCATATTTGACTACATGTAATTCATATTTATTACCATTATGTTTTTCATCAAGATTAATTCCAAGAGCAGTATCTATTAAAGCTCTTTTAACAACTGAAATTACATGACTATCTAAATAATCTCCATTCTTTGCAACATAATCACTTGTAAAACTATGAAACATTGACCTATCTGCGACAAAGAATTTATAATAATCTTTTAAGCAACTCCATTCATACCTTTTTATGTTTCCCTTAACTGGTCCTTTTTTAGTGTTCCACCAAATTAGCTGAGCCCAGTTGTATCCAAATTTATCATGAACAATTCCTTGACCACTATCTATAAAATCTGTTGGCATTGGCCATGTTCCTTTTGTAAAGTTCATTCTGTTCATCATTACATCCACAATAGCTTGTGCTCCAACATAAAATTCTTGATCTGCAAGCTTTACATCGTTTTTTTTCATATCACTGTGATTATAATAAAGCTGCTCAAAATGTAAAACTTGAACTATTGAAACTAAATCACACTCATCTTTAAAGTGTGAGACAGGTAATTTGAACTCGTCAACAACAGAATTAAATGTTCTTACTAATTCAGCAGGTTCCATATCATACATAGCAAAAAGCCTTTCTTTGCTGATTCTTGGAGTATTGTCCACAGGTGGATGAGTACTTGTTTTTTTACCGCATCCTGTGTCAAAAAGTGATACTCCTCCGACTAAAGCTGCTAAACCGCTTTTCACTGCTAAATTTAAAAAATTTCTTCTTTTCATTTATTCATCCTCTCAAACTCGCTTCTAATATTATTCTTTGATCATGCTGTGCATATTCTACTAAATCTTGAGGTCTTGGAAAGTTTCTTGCAGGAGGCAAGTTTTTTCCTAAAGGTGCATTTCTATACGATTCAGAGTAAGTAATCGGAAATCTTGAAAAATGCGCATCTGCAGTAGGACAATTTCTCATATCTGAGCCAACATATTCAAAATGCGGAAGATCGGGCCTATTTCCTCCAAGAGCTCCAGGATGAGCTAGAGAATGTAAGAATCCAAATTCCTTTGCTTTCATTCTGATGATATGCATTATTCCAGAATCTTCAACAAGATACATTGGAAAATCAACTGAATTTCCTGTTCCATGTGTACTAATTCCTGCTCGTGCAGTAGCTCCTGGAGAATTTCCATTTGCTAATAATTGAAGATGAAAAGACCTGTAAGCATTTCTAGGATGCTCTTCTGTATAATTCTGATTTATTGCATCAATAAGCGTTATTTCAGGGAGAGATGAGTGGACTGTTTTTAGTTTTCCAATACTGTCAGACATCATTCTCAGTGCTACTGCTGCTCCAGGCATTAAAGAATATCTGTAAGAAAATACTTTTTCTCCTTTACTGGATAATTCTTCCTCTTCTGATGAAGATGTTGCGTTAACCTTTTGCCTAGGATCTTCAAAAGGTCTAAGTAATATTTTTTGTAAAATATCAAGATCATAACCTGCTTCTGAATAATTTCCTGAAGGAAATGCAGTGATATCATGAGGGGGATTATTTTTCCAAGTATAAGTTTCTTCATACCTAAGAATATCATCTAAAGCTCCAGCTTTGAAAAGTCTATTAAAATCTTCGTGAGTTAGAGGCACTATTTTAGCCGGTTTTGGAGTTTTTTTAGTAGAGCAACCTGTAGGACAGCCATGAATACCTAACATGTATCCTAAAACTAAGCCCGCTCCTACTTTTAAAACATCTCTTCGATTCATTTCATTACCTCTCTTATCATCACATCTATTTTGAACATTCTCCACTCATAATTTAATCTTTAACTATATAAACCTTTCGCTTTGTAACTACTAAATAATAACTACAAAGAATATGAACTAATATAAGGTGATTTATAAACTGCTTGGATTATTCATTTTGGATGTGCAGGTTCATAGAATTTGGATATCTGAATCATTGAATCTGAGAGATCTTGAAAAAATATATAAACAAATGAAAAAGCCAGATTAAAATGATTCAAGAATATATAGAATATGATGTAATAATAATTGGAGCAGGAGCAGCAGGATTAACTGCTGGAATATACACTTCTAGAAAAAGACTCAAAACAGTAATAATATCCATAGATGTCGGAGGACAAACTAATTTAACAAATAACATTGAGAATTATCCAGGAGTTGATCCAATTCAAGGATCGGAATTGATGCAGAAATTTAGAGAGCAAGCTCAAAGTTTTGGATGTGAAATGATAATGGGTAGTGTAAAGAAAATATCAAAAAAAGAAAAACAGTACAACAAAGAAGAAAATCATGATAATGACAATACCATTTTTACAACAGAACTTTTTTCAGGAGAAGAATATTTTTCAAGATCAATAATACTTGCGTTCGGTAAAGTTCCAAGAAAACTAGGAATTCCTGGAGAAGAAAGATTCTTAGGAAGAGGAGTTTCTACATGTGTAACGTGCGATGGTCCTTTTTATAAGAATAAAACAACTGCAATAATTGGCGGAGGAAATTCTGCAATAGAAGGAGCAATAGAGCTCGCGGGAATCTGCAAGAAAGTTTATTTAATACATAGAAGAAAAGAATTCAGAGCAGATGAAATAACTCTTGAGAAAATTAGAAGCTTAGAAAATATAGAACTGGTTTTAGAAAACTACCCCGTAGAGATAAAAGGGAATAAAAACGTCGATTCAGTAATTGTTGAAAATGTTCATGATAAATCTAAAAAAGAACTAA
>CAZDUE010000005.1:10587-22409 GCA_964508575.1 uncultured Methanosarcinales archaeon | reverse complement strand
AGGAGTTTTCTTCTCTGAAACTGATTTGAATGTAGCAAAAAATCCTGAAATCCTTAAAGTCATTGAAGATATTAAACTAGAATGTCCTGATCCTTCAAGCATGACTAAGAGTTTTTGGAACGTCACTCGGGCAAGAGGTAATTTAAAGGAATCTTTTTTCATGCCGTATAATAATAATGTACTGGTATATGAACTGAATGACTTGGGAATTATTGACGTTATTCTTGATGTAAAACATCCTTATGATAATCGAGAGTTTGGAAGGTATTATGAGATTTTTAAAGAAGGAAAAAATCTCATAATTAAATTCACAAAATCCAATGATCCCAGGGAAAAAGGCAATAATGAAAAAGAATATGAATGCTTTTTAGTTATTAATTCTAAAGATTTAGAATATGAAGAAGTTAACAAGTGGATTCCTCGTGACTACATTTTGGACAGATCAAGAAATTCTTCCCCTTTTCAAAGGCATGTTTTTCATGCTCTCAAGATTAATGCAAAAAAACTAATATTCTCTTTTTCTTATCATAAGAATAAAGCAATTAAAAAAGCAGATTATGTTCTTAAAAATCTTGATTATCTTAAAGTAAAGCAGGAAAATCATGTGAAGAAGATTTCAAGTATTAATTCATCCAAATTTCATGTTTCTGAATTTGAAGTTTTGCATGCTTACAGGTGTTCAGTGAATGCTCTTGACAGTTTGATAATGAACAAAGACAAGAAAATGGGAATTTATGCCGGCTTATGGTGGTTCTTCCAGTTTTGGAGTCGAGATGAAGCAGTATCTTGTGGAGCTTTGATTGATGAAGGAGATTATGATTCTGCTAAAAAAATATTGTTCAGGGTTTTAAAAAATGTTTCCAAAGATGGGCTTATAATGACAAAAGATGATGGACTTCAAGAGATCTCATCTTCTGCAATGAGTGCTGATGCATTGGGCTGGACCTTTTTCAGAATTTATGAACTCTATAAAAAAAACAATCTTAGTGAATTAGAAAAAAAATACTTTATCGAGAAGCTAAGAGACTGCATCGATGGATTATTGAAAAACCATACCACTGAAAGTTTTGCAATTAATTCAGAAAAACAGACTTGGATGGACTCAATCAGGAGAGAGGGAGCAAGAATTGAGATTCAAGCATTGCGTTTATTCATGTATAAGATTTTAAAGGAGACTTCCAAAAATTCCAAAGTATATGAGACTTTGGAGATTAACACTAAAGTCAAGGTGAAAAAGCATTTCTTCAACAATAACATTCTTGCTGATGGCTTGAATGATTTCACTATAAGACCTAACATTTTCATTGCTTATTACATTTATCCTGAGCTTTTGTCCAAAGATGAATGGAAAAAGTGTTTTGATAAAGCTCTCGAGCATTTATGGCTTGATTGGGGTGGAATTTCTACAATAGATCAAAAAGATGCCAGATACAATAATCATTACTCAGGAGAAGATCCCAGAAGCTATCATAATGGAGATTCTTGGTACTGGATCAATAATCTCACAGCAATTTGCATGCATAAGCTTGATTCAGATTATTATAAACCATTCATAACAAAAATATTACACTCGTCGAGCCAAGAGATTCTTTATTCTGGAATAATGGGGCATCATGCTGAATTAAGCTCTGCCAGCGAGCATAGAAGCCAAGGGTGTTTATCTCAAGCTTGGAGCAGTGCAATGTTCATCGAGTTAATAAATGAAATTTATGGAAAAAGTGAAAAGTGATTTTTTTGTTCCAGAAAGATTAATAAGCAGTTATTTCTTTCAGATTATATGACCTCAAAAAAATCAAAAAACAAGAATCAAGAAGGGTTCCCAGATTTAAAATCTCAAGTCATTGAACAATTAAAAACAGTTATTGATCCTGAAATTGGCATTGATATATATACTCTTGGACTTATTTATGATATAAAAATTGAGAAGAAGAACGTCAATATCAGAATGACTTTCACAACTCCTGCTTGTCCTTACGGTCCTATGCTTCTTGAAGAGATTAAAATAAAGATGAATGAGCTGGAGATAGATGAAGTGAATATTGATCTTACTTTCAATCCTCCATGGGAGCCAAGTGCAGAGTTAAGAGCGCTTTTGGGAGTTTGAGTTTCTAAGCCAGCAACACGCAACCTTTTTATATCAATATCTCTCAAATATAGTAAAAGACATAAATAATCCTACAAACAGTTATGTCTTTTAGATATAGCAACTGCTAATGATTGTCTAAAAACTAATGTCAGTTGCTATAAATCAAAAAGAGGTTAATGTAGAGATAAAAAAAATCATGGACAAGCCAACTAATAATTTATGCAGGGATTTTGTTCTTTGTGATGGCAGTAAGTTGAGAAATCCTAAGGATCTTCTGAGAGCGCTAAAAAACATGTCTGATGATATTTTTGATCATCATGTTACTCATGACCGAAATGATTTTGGTGTCTGGATTTATCATTGTTTTGACAAGCATCTTGGGAATTCTATAAAGAGGAATCTTTCTAAGGAGGAGCTTACAGATGCTTTGAAAAAATATTTTTCTAATAATGGAATAATTTACGAAACTATAATTATTGGAGCAGGCATTGCTGGAATTTCCGCTGCTATTTATGCATCTAGAAAAAGAATGGAATTTTTATTAATCTCTGCAGATTTTGCTGGTCAGATGAATTATGCCGGAGATATCGAGAACTATCCTGGATTTAACAGAATAAGCTCTTCTGAATTTTCAAAAACTCTAGAACAACAAGTTAAGCATAATCATATCGATGTAAATTATGAGCGTGTTGAATCAATATCAAAGGAGGATTATCTTTTTCTCGTAAAGACAAATAAGTATGAATACAAAACTGAGACTATTGTTTTTACGTCAGGTGCTAGTGCTAGAAAATTAGGCATTGCCAGAGAAGAAGAATTTGCTGGAAAAGGAATCTCTTATTGTGGAATATGCGATGCTCCTCTGTTCAAGAAAAAGCCAGTTGCTATTATTGGTGGAGGAAGCGCTGCTCTTGAAGCTGCTGATTTCCTTTTAAGGATAGCATCAAAGATATACATAATAAACATCACTTCTGAACTTGGAGGTCACGAGTATTTACGCGAAAGAATTGTTAATCAGGATAAAGTGGAGTTATTCAATAGTTCAGAAGTTACTGAAATTATCGGTCATAATAATGTTACTGGAATAAAATTCAGAACAATTAATAAAGACAAAAAAGGGAATAAGAATAAAAAACCAGAAGGGGCTAAAGAAACTGAACTTAAAGTTGAAGGTATCTTTATAGAAATTGGAAGAACACCCAATACAGATATTATGAAAGGACTTGTTGATATCGACAGCCATGGTCATGTCATTGTAGATAAACAGATGGCTGCTTCTTGTCCTGGAGTTTTTGCTGCTGGAGACTGTGCTGATGTCCATTCTTATCAATTTGTCATTGCTGCTGGACAAGGAGTTACTGCTTTATTAAACGCAGCCCAGTTTGTTGGAAAGAAATGGTGAAGTTTATTAGACTCAGATCATTCCACTGTTTTTTCCTGCGCTGATTCCATTTTAATGCTTATTCTCTTTATCTCTATATCTTCAAAATGCTTTAACTGATCCAGATCAATTTTCCGCTCATTTGTAAGATGCAGCAGCGGAATAAAAGTGTATATTTTTTCTTCTTTTGTTTCGTTAGCTAATAGTTGTGAGAAAAATAATTTTTGTTCTGCAGGATTTTTCTCAAAGTAATCGCTAATCTTCAGGTGAACATCTCCTATTATCAATGAAATATCGCGAGTTTTTTTTGGTTTTTCAAAATCAGGCGGCTCTGATCTTAAAACTCTCCTTTTTTTAACTTCTAAAGCTTTTCTTAAGGCACCTACAAGATCATATATTGATACTTTTCTTTTTCTTAATTGAGGAGTCCTCGGATTTAATTTTGGAATTTCCTCGTAAACAATATCATCTTTATTATCATCCAAAGCATCGTAAAGCTCATCATATAAACTTGAGTCTTCATTAGTTCCATGCATTAGTTTATCAAACTCTCCAATATCTTCTTTGACTAGTTTGACTGATTTGAATTTTAACAGTATTGCAGCTGCAAGCAACACTTTTCCTGAAATTCTGAAGTCCATTTTTTGCAGTTTACTGATAACATCAATGTATTTCTGAGTCAGCATAGAAACATCTACATCCCACGGATTCATTCTCTCAGTTCTTACAAGCTCGTGAAGTATAGACTGCCAAGAGACATCATCCTTTTCTATAAGCATCTTTAGAATCTCTTCTTGCATAGCACTATATTATATTGAGAAGTATTTAAAGATAGTGCTAAAACTGGCTCTGTAGAAAATCTTATGATTCAACCAGTTCTACCAGAGCTAGCAAGCAGTCAAAACCAGTCATCTGACTGGTTTAGCAGTCTTGTTTTTCTTGATACAGCGCTGGTGGGTAGAACTGGTGCACGTTTTCTACAGAGCCGCTAAAACTCAAGAAAAGTCACATACTCTTGACAGCTTCAATTCCCAGAAGTGAGAGGGAATTTGCAAGAACTTGCCTGAAACAGTCAACTAACAATAGCCGTGCTGAAGTTATTTCTTTATCATCAGTTATGCACTGGCATTTATGGTAAAAATCATTGAATTGTTTTGCAAGCTCATAAGAGTATGTGGCAATCAATACTGGACGAAGTTTTTTCATTGCTTCTTCTGCAGCAACTTTGAAATTTGCAAGCATCGATATTAACTCTTGTTCTTCTTTTGTCTTGAAAACAGAAAAATTAATCTTGGTATTTATTTTGTGTTTTTCTTTTTCTGCTTTTTCTAAAATACTGCAGCTACGTGCATGAGAATATTGAATATAAGGCGATGAATCTCCTTCAAAAGCCAGTGCAGAATCCCAGTCAAATATCACATTTTTATCAGAACTCACTTTTAGTATGCTATATTTGACAGCGCCGTAGCCGATTGCTTTCGCAAGTTTTTCGTTTCCTTTTTCATACCGTTTTACAATTTCTTCCTGAGACTTCCGGAGTGCTTCATTCATGAATTCTTCAAGCAAAACAAGATTTCCTTTTCTTGTAGACATTTTTCCATCTTTTAAAAGTACAAAAGAATAATGAACTACTTCAGGGGCTTTTATTTTCAAAATAGTCAGTGCAGATTCTAATTGCTTAAAATACGCTTTTTGATCTTCTCCAAGGACTAATATATTTCTTCCTTCTCCAGCCCATTCTTCTTTATCTGCATGATATGATATGTCTCTCAACCCATAAAGTGAAGTGCCATCGCTTCTTGTTAATACAAAAACTTTAGGATCAACTGGAACATCAAATTCTGATAAATCCATCACTTCTCTGCCTTCAGTATCAGTGAAAACTTTTCCTGTTTCTTTAAGCTTATCAAGTATTTTTTTCATCTTATTATTCCATATGTAGTCTGACTCAAAATCATAATTATCATAAGTGATCCCTAAATCTCCGAGAATTTTGCTTTGCCCTTGGATGCATAAGTTCACGACATTTCTGAATCTTTCTTTTATTTTTTTATCACCTTTCTCTAAATCTTTGAGAAGAGCAAATACTTCTTGCTCCATTTCTAAATTATTTTCCAATCTTTTGTTTGTATCTACATATATCTGAAGAAGTTCATTAAATGAGGGCTTTCTATTTTCGCATCCTAATACTAAAACTGCAATTTGTTTTCCAGAGTCATTTACAAAATACCTTACTGTTGTCTTGTATCCATGAAATTTTAAAATTCTTGTTAAGCAATCTCCGATAATCGCGTTCCTTGCTCGGCCAAGATGGGGAGAGGCATTTGGATTTATGCTAGTATGCTCGATAAGTGCTTTTTCCTTCACTTTCAATGATCCATATTTTTCTTTAAGATGATGTATTTCTTTTAAAGTTTCTTCTGAAAATTTGCTTTTATCAATGAAAAAATTCAAGTAAGACCCTGTTGCTCTAATCTCAGTTCCTTTTATTTTTCCATTCAACTGAACTGAGAGTTCCTGAGCAATCACATTCGGAGCTTTCTTAAGCTCTTTTGAGAATGAAAAACAAGGAACAGCGTAATCTCCTAAATTCATATTAGAAGGAACTTCTATTTTTATGTCTTTTAATCCTAATTTTTCTAAGCTCTTTAATATTATTTCTTTCATGAACAATCCTAATGAGAAGTTTTATTTAAAGGTTGCTGAGGATTTGGCTCTGTAGAAAATCTTATGATTCAACCAGTTCTACCCAGAGCTAGCCGGCAGTCAAAACCAGTCAGCTGACTGGTTTAGCAGTCTTGTTTTCTTTTACACAGCGCTGGTGGGTGGAACTGGTGCACTTTTTCTACAGAGCATGAGGATTTTAAATTAGCAAGTTCATTATTGTGGTCTATATAATGATTTGAGAAAAACAGGTGTAACGTTAAAATCTCCAATCCCTGATTGCTTAACTTCACTCAAAGTCGGTCTCTGAAGACTTTTTATCAAAGCAAGTTCTGCTTCTGCAACTGGAGTTCCTGTGAGTGCATGATACGCTTGCCATATTGATCTTATATTAATAAATAATGCAACTGCATCTTTTGTTTGATAATGGCTCACTTTAAAGAAACAAGATTCTCCAGGAGAGTTGTTTACTCTGACTTCAAGTTTATACTTTCCCCTCATTTCAAAACTAATGCTCTTAATTCTATCAGATGGATTGATAAGCACATCAGAAAAAGCACCAACCCAGAGAACTCTGTGTTCTTGATCAATATCTGCAGTTACAACTCTCTGACAGTAAGGCACCTCTTGATTTGCAGGCATATTCTCTGATCTAACCCTACTAGATTCTCCTATATGCTTGTCCCCGACTAAAAAAGGATTGGAAGTTTTAGGATCATATTGATCTGAACTTACATCCAAATAATATAATCTTTGAACTATTTCTGCAAGAACACCTGTTAATGCAGTTGAGTTTTCAACATCTTCACGAGAGAAAAAAGATGTTTTGAAACTTCTTTGATTGAAAGAAGGTTTACACATATGATCTATTAAAAGTGCTTGACCATTTTCCAACACTACTTCAACCTTGCTGCTGTTTATTTTGCCAATATCTGAAAAACTCTCAAGCAAGTTTTGAAATATTCCGTAAACTGATCCTTGTTGAGTTTTTCCTGAAAAATCACAATAAAGTGAAAAAGGATCCTTATCTTTTCTAGGGGGAATCTTCAAATCAAAAGTAAAGAAGCAGGACTTTTCTTCATTTCCAATATCTAATCTGACGGATTCCAGTCCCGAGGTTCGGAATTTTTGAATATTTTCATCAACAATATTGCTCAGATTGGGAACAATCACAGTTTCAGGGAATTTTACTTCATCTGTTTTGGATCCTTTTCTCATTTTTCGCCAGAATTAGATGCACCTTATAAATATTTCTCAATTTTCAGGACATATTTTAGTGTATAGCTTCATAAAGTCAAAACTCAATCAAAATCAATCATGATGCCTTCTAGCATGACCTATGAAGAATAATAAAGAGCTCACGAGAAGTATAAATCCTAATAACGAGATTTGGGTCTCTTTATTTATTGACGCATTCATTGCAGGATACTCGATATTAGCAGCCCTGCAGAGGTTCTCAGGAGCGCAGTCAGGAGGAAAACAACAACTCTCAGAAACAACATAACCTGTCAGTGATGATCCAATCATGATCATCCCAATTAAAGCAGCTCCTAGAAATAATAAAGCGTACTTGTCAAAAGCATTTGCAGGACGGTAATCAAGCCCTTGCTGATAATTCAAGTTACTATTGACAATTTTATCTAAAGGAATCTTCTTGTGAGGAGGATTTGATGATGTATTTGAATTAACCTTTGGAAATGCAGGTTTATGCAGTTTCTCTGAAACATTTTTTCTAATCTTTTTAATCCTTGACATTAACAATATTGTTCAAGGAGTTTTTAAAAAGGTTTCTGAAAATTAGTTGCGGACAATAATTAGTTATATTCTTCTGTTCATTGCAAAAAGACTATTGTGAAACATTCTGATAAGCTCTTTATTTCTTGGGCTTATCTCTGCTTTATGCAACAGCTTAAGCTCTTCTTGATAAATTCTGCTTCTATAACTCCCGTATATTTCCAGTTTTGTTTCGTTTTTCATTTTCTTGTTTTTTACAAGATTAAAGAACTAGCAGAAGCAGTATTTAAGTTTTGTAATACAACAACCATGAGTTTTGGTTACTCATGGCGCTTGTTGTGTTACATTGGACGCCGAGACCCAGACTTTCTCATTGATGTTAGAAGCTTGCTGCTTCGGGCGTCAATATTCGAACTGGGAGATCCTTTCGGAAACTGGTTATCCGGAAATGACATGAATCGTCGCCTGAATTAATTCAGCATTTCTTATTCAAGACCAGCGCAATACCAGATTATGCGATCTCGGCATAAACTCTCAGAATTAGCAATGTTATTTAAAGTTTGCTGATAAAAATTATGATTGTCGTGTCTGGAAATTATAATATGCCAAATTGCTAGAACTCGTAGAAACCTTTATAAATCGTTATTCAGTAAATACGTATTAAAGTTATTATCAAATTTTGGGAGTGGAAAATAAGCGTTTTAATCGTTTTGAACGTCTAAGATATTCAAAAAGGTGTGTTAATGAGTAAAAAAGGGCAATTAATGTTTTTTGTAATCATAGGAGTTCTTATTGTTTTAGGAGGAGTTCTAGTAGTTATTAATGTTAAAAATTATCAGGAAGAATCCAAAGTTAATTTTCCTGTTGAGCATCAGCCGGTTGTTAATTTTGGGCAGGAATGCTTAAGACAAACTTCTGAAGAGGGATTACGGCTTATTGGAGAGCATGGAGGTTACACTGAAGATCCTGAAACATCAGCAAGTCCAACAGATTCTGATGCTGTTGATTTTTCTGGAGCAGGAGTGGTTTACTGGAGTTATTTGAAATCCGAGAATACATGCAAGACTTGCGAGTTCTCAAGTAAGAAGCCTTTTCTTTACAAGAGTAAGGGCTCTCCAAGTATTGAAGCAGAACTAGATAATTATATTAAAGAGAATCTTCCCAGATGCATTAATAATTTTGATTCTTTAAAACAGCAAGGATTTATTTTATCAACAGGCGGAGAGATAGTTCCAAATTCTAAGGTGACTGAAAATACTGTCCGAGTTGATTTAAAATTTCCAGTTCGAAGTGAAAAAGGAAGTGCTGCACTAATTCAAGATTACAGGATTGATCTTCCTGTTAATCTCAAGAGATTATATGATCTTGCAGATAATATGACAATTCAAGCTGAAAATGAGAAGTTTCTTGAGCATTTTACTATGAATTTGATCTCAGGATTTTCTGGAACAACTGAAAAGAATCTTCCGAGTATTTCAGAGACAACATTTGAGCCAGGTAAAGGAACAATATGGCTTGAGAAAGAAGTGGAAAAAAAAGTTAAAGACATACTTTCAAATTATGTTCAAGGGGTTACTGTTGAGAATTCTCTTAGTTACAAAAGCAGACCTTCTTTGACTACGCCATATTCTCAGAAGATTTATGATAACATGATTATCCCTTCTTCAAAAGTGGGCAGTCCAGAAGGTTTAGATGTTGATTTTGACTATCTTGAGTGGCCCATTTATTTCTATCTTGGATGCAAAGGAGCTTGCAGACCAGAATCTATAAACTCTAATTTAGGTATGATTTTTAATCTTCAGAGATATAGTTTTGTTTATGATGTTTCTTATCCTGTTGTTGTCACTATAAACGATCCTAAAGCGTTTAATGATCGAGGATATTCTTTTAGGTTCGCTCTCGAGTCTAATGTGAGAAATAACAAAGCTCTTGAGGGCAAGAGCAATGCATCAAATTATAAGACCGGATATAATTATGCGCTCCAGTCCATTTCTTCTGATTCAAGCCAATTGTGTGATATTGATAAAAGAACATCAGGAGTTGTTGAAGTTTCTGCAAAAGACTCATCAGGAAATCCGATCAATGATGCAGTAATAAGCTTTAGCTGTGGTGAAGAAACTTGTAATATCGGCGCAACTAATGACTCTGGAAAATTAAATTCAAGATTTCCTGTCTGCTTGAATGGTGAGCTTTCAATAATCAAGAAAAACCATATTGCAAAAAGAAAAGTCATCAGCACTTTGATTGATAAAAATATTAATGTTGATTTTGAAGCTCCACGGCTTGTGAAAAAGAACATAACTGCTTTCAAGAAAATTCTTTCAAAATCAGACCAAGGATGGTTTTTGAATAATGGCAGAGTTCATCTTGATTCAGATCAACAGCTTGTTTTGAGCTTTAAAAAAATCCATTCATCTGATGAGGAAGATTATGAAACAGCCGGAATAATTATAGGAAGTAATAACGAAGAAATAACCCTCGCTCCGGGAGATTATGAAGTCTCTGGAAACCTTCTTGAGTCTAAAAGCTTGACTGTTCCTTCTGAGAAAAGATGCTACTGTACTGCTCCGGTTGTTTGCAATAAAGAATGTTATTACACTCCTCATTTCAATCTTCCTGCTAATTTTACAGACGGTGGATTTTCACTCGATCAAAACTCCGGCTATTGGAAGATAACCTCAGAAGAATTGAATGAGAATAATAGAATTGAGTTTGTTGCTTTATCTTATGATCTTAAAAATGTTCCTCCTGAAAATAGAAAAATAGAGGATGTTCAAATAATTTCAAATATTCAGGAATATTCTATAATTTACAGGCCTCTTCTTGAGCCTGAATTTGGAGAGATTAACTGATGAATACGAAAAACTTTTGGAAGCGAGGAAATAGAATCTTGTTCGTATCTAGTTTAATCCTTCTTATTTTTTTAACATCATTATTCTTATTAGCATCATTATCTTTGAGCTCAAACGTTGTGTCAGCTCATATTTTTTCTGCAAGCGTATCTGGAAAAGATAAAATAGAAAGCTATGCAGGAGCTAAGGATGTTTACACAATCACGGTTGATGCACGATTAAATGATGGTTCTGAAGTCAAGAAAACTAATTTAAAAATTGGAACATCTGCATTTCCTGTTAATTTTGATTCATGCCAGCTGGTATCTCAAGCCCTTGGAAAATATAGATGCACTTATACTTATAATGGAACTCAAGATCTTTTGGATCCTATTAACACATTCTTAGTAAGATTAGTCAATAATGCAGGCGCTGCAGAGGATTCTAAAGAAGTTACTTTATACATTGATACTTTAAAGCCAGAAATCTCTACATTTTATATTGCAAATAGCGCTGGAACTCAGACAGCCAGATTAAATGGAAATATTCGTCTTGCTTATGATCTTAAAGACAAATCCTGTGCTTTATGCGGGAATGCTTGTTCAGGAGTTTCTAACATCTCTGTTATTGCTATGACAAGAAAAAATGATTTGATTGTTCAAAATTCTTCAGTTCTAATTTATTCTAAATTTTTATCTCAAAACAGCCAATGCCAATTAAATATTATTAATGCCCCTGAATCTTCTTTAGTTTCTTTAACTCAAGGAAATTATACTTTCTGTATTAATGTGTCTGATAAAATCAAGCTGACTTCAAAAACTTGCATTAATGCTTCTGTTGACACTAAAAGCCCAGTAATCATAAAAGAAAGCGCTGTTTTTTTTGAATCTGGAAAAAGAGTTACAAAATACTTGGGAAATCCAATAAGAGGAGTTTTAACAATCAACATCTCTGATGAAAATGATCTTTTGTTTAATTCAGTTACTGCAGATCTTTCAAAAATCAGTATTGGAGGAAGTAGTAATTCTCAGGGAATTTGTATTGTCCTTGCTCCTGGAAAAAAGAGCTGCAGCTGGCAATTAAATCTCGCTTTATCTTCTAGTTCTGCTCCTTCAACAAGAGAGAT
>CAZDUE010000005.1:0-10577 GCA_964508575.1 uncultured Methanosarcinales archaeon | reverse complement strand
CATTTTAACTGGAATAGTACCGCAGCCCCCGCTATTGCTTCAGAAACTTTTCCTTTTAACCTTGCTTTCGATAATTCAAAGCCCAGGATATTTGGATTCAGAATTGAAAGAGCAGTTACAATACTTGGAGATACTGCAAATACTATTGATTACATCAGTGTTCCGACTCCTGCAATAATCAGAGTTAACATAACTGATGATGGTTTTATCGATACTAATTCTGTAAGCGCAAATCTTTCTGTATTTGGACTTAACTCAAATGCAAGGCCTGATTCATGCACTTTTCCATGGAACCGAACAGCACCTTCTATTTGCAATTGGAATGTTCTTTTAAGTTTTAACCAGACAAAGAATGCAAACATCATTGTAAAATCTTCTGATATATTGAACAATACTGCTGTAAGCTCTTTCTCTTTTACTGTTAAAGTTGATAAAATTGCTCCGAAAGTTACTGAACTTGGAACAACTGTTAAATTCAAAGGAAATTATTATGCTGGGTGGAAGAGAAATAATACGTTTACTGCTCGAGTAATAGAGTCAGACTCTGGTCTTGAAAATCAAAATGTTTTCCTTGACTTATCTCAGATTAATGGATTTACTCGAGTCAGGAGTAATTGCACAAAGATAAATGACGGCTCTTGGAATTGTTTCTGGAGAAATATTAATGTAACTGCTCAGGCAGTTTCTACTGTATCTCTTAATGCTCAGGATGATGCTGGAAATTTAGCAGTTGGAAATACTAGTGCGAGAATTTTTATCGACTCACAAGCACCTCAACTTTTAGGATTCTCATACAAGTGCTTCAGCCAAGATTTAGATCTTACTGACTTTTGCAAAGAAGAAGATTTGTTAAATATTGAGATGAAAGTTTCTGATGCTCTTCCTTCTTCAGTTATTGCAAATCTTTCTGCATTCGATCCCACTCTTGGAAAATCAGTTGGCAGGTGTATATCCAGCAATAATTCAAATCCCATAATAACAAGCTGTAATTTTACTGTTGAAGGAATCAATAAGTCAGTTCTTTATCAGCGTCCTGTGACTTTTTACATTTCAGATCTTTCTGGAAATAAAAAAACAGAGCAAAAATTCATCCCTGTTTTGAGAATTGATAATAGAACAGTCTCAGACTTCTGGACTTCTACTTTTACTAGAACTCCCAGTTTTATTGACAGGCAAACAACTCCTTTCATCAATCATAGAGTATATGTTCATGCTTTTTTAACTCCAATACAAGGAGATACTGAGATACTATCGTTAAAAAGCCAAGGATGCTCTGGAGATACTCAGTTCTTGAATGGCGGCTCTTCTGGAACACTTTACAATGCAGAATTCTATAATAATCTTGGAAAAAATCCCCGGGATCCTTTTTACAAATTAACTTTAGAAACTGCAAACATACCTGGAAGCTTGCATTATTCTTGTTCAATGTCGATAATCTCAAGAGTTGGAACAACAATTGTTCCTAGTGAAACTGAAACAATAACTTTTGATGTTCCTGTCTATGATCTTGCTGTCGGCGAGTTATCAAGCAAAGTTGAAAAAGAAATAAAAGATACTGAAAAGAAAGTCAAAGATACTCAATGGATCGGAGATATCCAGAATATTATTAATATCGCGAACAAGATCTGTGGTTTAATTGGAATTTACAGGACTTTAGTTCATGCTTACGCTACATTTGCAGCAACACTTGATTATTTGAGAAATCCTGCAACAATCACATTTGTAGAGTTTAATAAACACCAAGCGAGCATCATGGACCGCGCTTTTTATCACCAAGGAATTGTTACGACTGCCTCTAAATACTGTGCCTATATCTCGTGCGACGAAGGACTGATTTGGGGCAAGTGGTACAAAGACATGGTTCAAAGTTCTAAAAGCACATTTGACTGGGCTGAAAAAATGAGATTCAATTGCCAATTAAAATATAATAAAGGAAAAGATACAGGAGGAGTTTTCAAAAATACAGAGGGGCAAATTCCTGCAGATTATGAACAATCTTGCGGTGCAACTATCTGGCCTAACAATCCTAAAGAAAGCATTGTTCTTAGTGCAGCAACTGGTTGTATTCCAGGAATACTTTATAATTTAGAAAAACAAAGGCAGATAGACTGCGCTTATTTATTATGCTTGAAAAAAGAGATTCCTGATGGAGTTCCTTTAGAAGCTTGTAAATCTCAAAAAGAATATGCTTCGTGTAAATACTTTTACGGTCAAGTATTCCAATTAATGCCTTTCGCTAACTTTTTCCAAGGGCTTTCAAATCAGATCAAGACAGTTGTTCAAAATCCGATTGGATTGATCTTTGGAGTTATTAATTATCAGTGTGAACTACAAACTACTAACATGGCAACTTCAGTCTGCATCTGGGGCAAGACAATTCCAGAACTTGGAAAACTCGTGAATCTTTTTGACTCATTTAAAGATACTTTGAATTGGAAAGTCAATGGAGATGTCTGCAAGGAGGCATTGAAATGATTAAAGAATTTGCCAGTATAAATTCCGCATGAAATCAAAATAAAGCTAAAACTAAAATGAAAAACAACAAATCAAAAAAATCAAGAAAAAACTCAACAAAAACCTCATTAAACATCTTAACAATACTTGCAGTTCTCTTGATAATTCTTAGTTCTTCTGGGATTGATGTGAGGGCAAATAATACTGATTTGAAAGATCCAAAGCTTACTTACGCTAATAATCAATTAACAATAAATAATAATAATATAAAAATCTCTGAGCAGCTTTGGAAGAAAATACAAGAACAAACAAATCCTGGAAAGGATGGAACGACAACTGGATGGACTTATATTAGTTCGACTAATACTTTAAGCAAGGAGGGCAGTCCAAGCATTAAAATTGAACCAGAAAATTCAAAAGCAGGTCATAAAGGAACTGTTACTTTCATACAAGGAACTGGAGACTCTCAAATATTCACACAATATGCTGATTCAACTAAGGGTTTCTTAGCAGAATATTCTGGAACAGGAGATTCTGCAATTAGTGATAAGATCACACATGCTGTATTCAAGAAAGACCAAAATACAGTTGATATGAATCAATATACTTATCAACTAATAAGAACTGTTTTTGATGGAACTTTAAATGTGAATTTTAATGCATTAGATAAAATGTCAAAGATTGAAGGAGTATCTTCTCTAACAAAAGAGGGAAATACTTACAAAACTAAAGATAAGGTAGGAAGAGAAGTTGTATTAAGCGCTGATGGATCTACAAAAACAATCACCTCCTCCACAACAATCTCAGGAACTGGAAATGATGCTGTGAAACAAAACATCGTTTATGAATCTGAGGGCAAAGTTAAAGAAGGATCTATTGAAAAAGGAAATAAGAAATTCGAACTCAAAAGTTCTGACGAAGTAACCTCATGGCAGAACATTATGAGTTCTGGAAAACTTGGAAATCTAAATCTTGAGAGTGGCAGAAGTTTGTTTAGTATAACTCAAAAAAGCATTGTTCTTGGCTCTGAATCTGGCGGATTATTTGGAGAGGATTCCACAGTCAGCATTGTTCGATCAGATACTACAGGAGAGAAAGAGGTTTTAAAATCTTTAAAAAGTGAAGCATTAGTCCTGAATTATATAACTGCGCAACAGAGTCCTAAAAAAACAGTTTTCTACTCAGAAGAATACAAGCAATGGTTAACAATGGAATTTGATCAGAAAAACAAAGAAAATCCTAAGCCAACCACTATTTATGACCAGAACTTAAGACCTGTTGGAATTGCTAATGCCCAAGGAAATGATTTAGAATTCAAGATAAAATACGATGATAAAACAGGATCTCCTAAAATAATAAACGGAAATACTGAATATGACTTATCCAAAGAAGAAGATTTAAAGAACGCAATCAAAAATGCCCCTGCTGCTATTGAAGCTATAAAAATCTCAAACATGGGTCCTGCATTAGAAAAGGCAGTCAGTGCAGCACAAGGGGCTTCTGCGTTGGGTAATTTTTTATTCAAAGGAAATGAGTTAATAAAAGCATGGAAAGATACAGTTGATGAAATTTTCAAGTATTTAGAGCCAGAGCAATTAGTTACTGGATTTTTTTGTTCTGACTACGTTAGAAGAAATCAAGATCAAGGAACTGCGCTGATGTTCAAAGGAGATCAACTTAACATTGTTGCTCATATTGAGGGCTCAAGAAGTTCTGCAATTACTTATTTAGACCAATCAACTAATCAGTACAAAACTGAATACTTTTACAAGATTACTTGGAATATCAAAGCACCTTCTGATAAAGATGTGAATTTTAATGTAAGATTACAAGGGCAGAAAGAACCAAGATTATTCACAGGATTTACTAAGATTGAGAAAAATCAAAATAATAAGGTATTAGGAAATACTGCTAGAATTAAATACAGTCCTTTCTTTTATGATACTGTATGTATCGAATTTGAAGGTAATGTAAACTGGCCTAATCCGTTATGCAATAAAATAACTGAATATCAAGGACCAACTGTTGAGCAAGCTGCTCAGAAACAGGATTCATCTACTTCAGCAAGTGGCTCTGGAGCTTCAAGTGTTCCTAATAATGATTGGTAAGAAATCAAAATAGTAAGGGTAAAAAAATGGAAGAAAACAACAGAGTTGAAGGTAAAAGTTTTTGGTCTAAAGGATCATTTATTCAAGGTTTAGGTGAAAAACCTTCAGAAGAAAAAATGAAAACATTTCATATGAAACATGATGAAGATATGTTTTTTAACTGCAAAGAATGCCAGGCAAAAATATCTGCTCATAACAAAGACTGGCATGATGAGCTGTGTGATAATTGTTTTTATGCAGATGACTTTGAAGAAGATGAAAAAATGATCAAGACTAAGTGCAGTTTTTGCAGCAACGAAGTTAACTGTCCTGAGCAGGATTTTAATAGTTTTAAAGAATTTATGTGTTTCGAATGTTTTTCAAAAAAAGCTGAAACAGATGACGAGATAGGCGACGAAATATATATTGATTTTACCAAGGAAGATCTTTATGACGCCACAGGATCAAGTTTTGCCGACGCTCTTGTTCAAGATTATTTTCCTAAATTCTGGGCTAAGAGTAAAGAGGAGTTTAAAGAAATGTCAAAAAAAGAGCTTGCAGAAGAAGCGTTTGGTACAGGGGTTTATATGGGTGTTAGAGCATTAATGAAGGGACTTGATAAGATGAGCAATAGAAGGATGCATGAAAATATTGATATGAAGGAAAAATCTGAAAAGCAGTAAAAAGCAAATTATTTAAAGGAGCTAAGATATATAGGATGCTATGGAAGCTAGAACCATAACTAAGAAAGAAGATGAGAAGTTAAAAAGAGGAGCAGAGATAGATGAAGAACTATTTAACCAATTATCTGAAAGTTTTAAGAATATTAAATCTGGAAAAATAAGAAGGGTTAAGTGAGATTGTCTTTATTGATTAAAACCTCTATTTCTTCTCTAAATTGATGGAATAAGAACTTCACAGTGTTTATAACTTTCTGCTGGTCGTTCTTTTCGCTTATAGCAACCATTATCAAAGATTCCAAATCATCATAAATGATATAATATATTCGGTATTTTCCGTATCGTTTCTCTCTAAACCAATAAACATTCAAAGAATCGCCTGAATAAGGATTGTTCACTAGTTGGTCTTCTATTTTATCAACTCTTTTTTTGAAATTTTCATCAAATTTATTCAATTCTTTATCAAATCTTTCAGAGCGGTATATTTTATATTTTTTCATGCAAATTATTCGTGTAATGAAATATAAAAATCTTGGCATTCAGCGTCGGAAGTTTTCCAAAATAGTTGAAAAGTTTTCAGCTAAATCGTAAACTTTTCGTAAATTATTTAAATAAACGCAAATCCTTAAAAACTAACATAAAAGAGGTGGAATTAATGAATCAAAAGTATGGTTTTGTTTTTTTAGCAATATTTTTAGTTATCTTAGGAGGATGCAGTCAGAAATTAGGAAATAACACTGATGAAAATGTCGTGAACTCAGATAATTCTGATAATATAAAAAAGGACAATCTTGTTAGTGCGGATATTTCAAATTCTAAAGATTCAGAAGTCAAAACCGAACCTAAGAGTATTCAATCATCTGAACTGACAATTAATGTTCTCGCTCGCGGTCCTAAGGATGATGCATGGTCTTTTGAACCTTCAGAAATAAAGGTCAAGCAGGGAACTAAAGTTAAATTAGTAATAACAATTCCCGAGGATGATGTTGATCATGCAATTTCAATTCCTGAGTTTAATGTTAATAAAGTCATGCTTAAGAAAGGAACAACTGAAACTGTTGAATTCACTGCAGATAAGCAAGGAGAGTTTAGTTTTTTTTGCTCTTTATTCTGTGGAGAGGGGCATAGAAACATGAAAGGAAAGATAATTGTGGAGTAACATGAAAAAAATCGATTTTTTTATTTTATCTTTTGTATTTATCTTATTAATAAGCACATTATCCTATGCTCATCTTGAAGGTGAAGCAATAAAAACAAAAGATTACAGGTTCGAGTTTGCCTTCGCAAATGCTCCTAATATAAATTCAGACAATGCAATTATCATTAAAATTGAAAATTCTGAAGGAACAGCTCTTTCGAACAGTTCTGTTTGGGTTAGAATTTCAAAAGATGATAAATTACTTTTTTCAAGCAGTAATTTCTTGACTGATGACTCTGGTGCAATAATAATGGCTTACAAGTTCAGTGAGTATGGAAATTATGATTTAGATGTTTCATTAAATAAAGATTCAAATAAGGAAACTGCAAATTATAAGTTTCAAATAAAACAACAAGAAACAACAATATGGGAATATTTTATTCTCGCAGTTATCTTTGTCATAGTGTTCGTATTGATGAAAAATGTAATGCTGAAGTATTTGAGAAAGAATTGATTAAAAACAAAAGGAAATCTTAAATACTTCTTTGTCAACTCAAAAATATGAACCGAATTGAACAACATTCTGAGATCTATAAAATCTTAAAGAATATGAATATTGAAAAGTTCACTCCTGCTCAAGATAAAGCACTAAACTCTGGATTAATGAATAAAAAATGCCTTCTGATATGTACTCCTACTTCTTCTGGTAAAACATTAATAGGAATAATTGCAGCCTTAAATAATATAATTAATAATAATGGAAAAGTTCTTTATATTGTCCCTCTTAAGGCATTAGCTTCTGAAAAGTATCGCGATTTTAGTTCAGAATTAAAAGGCATCAAAGTAGCTCTTTCAATAGGTGAAACTGATTCTGCAGACCCTTATTTGATAGATTACGATCTTATCATCATGACTTCTGAGAAACTAGATTCTTTACTTAGGCATCGAGCTGAGTGGATTTCTAAAGTTAATTGTATCATCATAGATGAAATCCACTTACTTAATGATCCAGGGAGAGGACCAACTCTTGAGATTATAATCACTCTCCTTAGAAGTATAATTAAAAATTTACAGATTATTGGACTTTCTGCAACAATTGGAAATCCTAAAGAACTTGCTGAATGGCTTGGTGCTGAATTAATTCTTGATTCTTGGCGTCCTGTAAAACTAAGTAAAGGAGTTTATCTTGAAGGAGAAATAGAATTTTTTGATGAAGATTAATAAAAATCTTGATATGAAAAAAAGTCAGCAGTTAATTCAAAACAATCCTGGAAATCTTACCATATTCGTAAGGTATGCGACTAATCCTAAAATTAACGATATCGCGATGAACAATCCAAACCAAACAACCCAGACATTGAATGTTTCTTTTACTTTAAGATTATGATATTTCATCATTAAAAGGTACATGGATATCAAGAGTATTAAAGTTGAAACATACCAAGGAAGAGTTAAAAAACTCAGTACAAAGACAATTAATCCAAAATAAATTGAAAGAACCAAGCCACCAGAGTAACTTGAATCTTTCAGATCTTTACTTTTGAAATGGACAGCTGCCCATACTAGCAATGAGTTTATGAGAACTATAATCACAGTTGCCCCGAGCAGTAATAATACTTCGTTTATATCCGCCATATTCTATCTTTGGGAGTGGAATTATTTAAAGGTTGCGGTGTTCGTTTGAGTTGCAGAAAACTGACAATTGATTCCATATCCTTTATTTCTGAGGATTGATTCTATTTCATTTTGCTTGATATCTCCATTTGTTAAATGTTCATAAGCACTAATTATACCAATCCATGGAGATAGTAAATGATTTCTTTGAAATTCTTGTTTAGTCGATCCTAAAGAAAATAATAACGGAGTCACTAGCCGTGTCCCTATTTTATCATCAAGAGAATATGTTGAGTGTACTGCAGAAGGTATTCTTTCTATCGTGTCTTGCATCATGTCCCTGAATGCTTTTCTTCCCTGATCTTTAAAACTCTGATGAGGAAGATTAAGAGCATCTATAAATAAATCAATATAATAACCAACTCTGTTTTGCAAATAACCAGATAGTTTTTCAGAATTAAAAGTTGGTTCAACTCTCAATGCACAAAGATCTGATAAAATCATGTATTCTAATGCAAGCTTGATAAGAACAGGATTTTGAAGCTTCTCTCTTGTAATCTGCTTAGCGCTGTTAAACGTATTCGAGTAAAGGGATATATCCGATGTTAAAATTTCAAACTCGATATCTGACTCAATTTCTCTGTTTACATGAAAAGTAACTCCGGTCTGATCTAAGCCAAAAATTGAATTTTCAAAAGCAAACTTGTCTAGATTTTGTCCATAATGCCTTGGATCAAGATTCAATTTTCTTGAAAAGGATTCCCAGTTATTAACAGGAATTAATATTCCAAAGCTTAAAGGAGCAACACTATGTTTCTGTTCATGTTTTACAGAATATTCAGAATCTGGATAAACTAATGCCCCTTCAAAATCTCTTTCAAAAAAAGTTGAATTTCTATGACGCCAAGATCTATTAATATCATCTGCTAAATCACTATATCCTCCTCTTTTTAAATATTCTACTATGGCTCTAGTTCGCTTCCTTATTGATTCAGTCTCTGCTGATGAACGTAAATTTATTTCCAGCTGATTTAATATCTGTGCAGGTGTTTGTGCCATTATTCAGGGGAAGGATTATCATATTATAAAGTTTTAGGATAAAATAAAGAAAATAAACAAAAAAACAAAAAAACGTTGAAAAGCTACTTCGCAAGTTCTGCTTCTATTGCTGCTCTTACAACATTATACGGCTGAGCCCCTACTAATTTCTTTCCATTGATAAAAAGCGTTGGAGTGCCTTGAACTCCTGCAGTCACTCCGTCTTGGAAATCATTAGCTACTTCTGAGCTCATCTTTCCAGAATCAAGGCATGAGTTAAACTTTGCAGTATCAAGTCCAAGGGCTGAAGCATATCCTTTTAAGCTTGTAACATCTAGAGCTTGCTGGTTCGCAAATAAGGTATCATGCATTGCATAATATTTTCCCTGTTCTCCTGCACACTCTGCTGCTTCTGCTGCTTTTTCAGCATCAGGATGTATTGAACTTAAAGGGAAGTCTCTATAGATGAATTTAACTTTTCCTGTTTCAACATAATCTTTTTTCATTGGAACTAAAGTGTCAGTATAGAATCTTCCGCAGAATGGACATTCAAAGTCTGAAAACTCTACTATTGTTACTTTTGCATTAGCATTTCCTAATACTTCATCATCATCAGCGCTTACTTGAACAAATTCTGGTTCGTTGTTGTTTGGCTGATTATTGCTTGGGTTGTTAGAAGGAACTGAAGGAACACTTGGCTGATTGTTTCCTGATCCTACTTTTGCAAGTACGCTAAAATTGAAGTACAATGATACTACTAACAAAACTGCTAATAGAATTGACACGTACATCCAAGGGTTGCTTTCCTTGTGCTGAGATTCATGGTGCTCATGGTGCTCGTGATGTTCATGAGCTTTATGTTCTGGAGCTGGAGCCCCATCTACTTTTTTTTCTTCTGGCAAAATTACCACCCCATTTGGTTTAATCTTTTTTCTTAATTTATTGAACAACAATTCAATCTGCTTATTCACTTTTAATATTTGATTTTTATTTAATGTTTATTCAATATCCATCCAATTTAGTACAATAAATCAGCAATATGGCTTTCCTTTTTATAGTTTTCTATACTTTATAGACTAAAGAGCTATTTAAAAGTCTTATGGAAGATGGTTCTATTGTAAAATAAAAAGCAACACAGTAAAGTTTATAATAAAGAAAGATTAATCAATGACATGCCTAAAAAATATCTTAATAATATTAAACAGCTGCAGCTTGATGTTAGAAAGATAAAACAGCTTCAGCGCGAGATTAAACAGATCAAAGAAAGGAATGCTAGAGTTGAGAAAGACAAGGAATGGGAAACCAGCTGGACTAGAAGGATCGCGATTTCGTTATTGACCTATCTTGTGATTGTTTTGTTTTTTTACTTTGCAAATCTTTCAAATCCTTGGATTAACTCAATAGTTCCTGCTCTGGGATTTGTTTTATCTACTTTGACTTTAAGTTTTTTAAAATGCTGGTGGGTAAATAAAAGTAAGTAACCGTCCTAAATCTCAGTCTCATCCATTGGCTCTGGAATGAAGAAATCTATTTTTGCGTCCTCACAGGATCTTATCATATCATGGA
>CAZDUE010000004.1:8319-23025 GCA_964508575.1 uncultured Methanosarcinales archaeon | reverse complement strand
CTATTAAGGAGTGGAGAGGTATTAAGAATAATGGTAAGTGAATTTTATCAGGAGATAGTATTGAATTTTGCGTTTAGCAAAATTTCTGTTCGCGAGAGCCTACGGTTCTGTGCACAAAAACCAAAGGTTTTTTGTGTTTGATCGAACTTTTGGTGTCGACTCGAAGAGGAGATCGCGAAAAGTTTGTTTGCACACTGGGAATATTGAAAGATGGGAGCTTGCTATTAAAGAATGGAGAGGTATAAAGAATAATGGTAATGCTTGAAAATGTGGTGGGTTTGAGATTAGCCGAATTTTACGATAGTAAAATTCCTGTTTTTGGTCGAGCTTTTTTTGTGGAGCGGAGTGCGACATCAAAAAAAGGTCGGTGGAGATAGAGTTAAGAAGAATGGTAAGTGAATAACATGATGAATAAAAAATCAAACAAATCAAATGAAAAAATTCATGAAGAGATTTTTAAGCAGTACGACATCAGAGGGGTTTATCCTTCTCAATTAACAGAAAAACTAGCTTACAGAGTTGGAAGAGCTTTTGTTGTTTTTCTCAAAGTTAATGAGGTTGTTGTTGGTCATGATATGAGAAGTTCTTCTCCTTCTCTGGCTGATGCGCTTATGAAAGGCATAATAGATCAAGGAGCAGATGTCTTGAATATTGGGCTTTGTTCTACGCCAATGCTTTACTTTGCAGGAAGAAATAAAAAGTCAGCAATAATGATTACTGCTTCTCACAATCCTCGTGATTATAATGGAATTAAAATGTGCCGTAAGAATTCTGGACCTATTAGTGGAGATTCTGGAATTTTTGACATTAAAAAGTTAGTTTTGGAAAATAAATTTAAAGATGTTGTTAAAAAAGGAAAAATTAAAGATTACAATATTAAAGAGGAGTATGTTAAATATAATTTAAATCTTGCAAAAGATATTGGTTCTCCTTCGATAGTTTTTGATTTTGCAAATGCTGCAGGAATTATTGAGTTCAAGCCAGTATTTGACAAGATTGATTGCAAAAAAAAGTATTTATTTCATGAACTGGATGGAAATTTTCCTAATCATGAGGCAGATCCTACAAAGTCTGTAAATCTTAAATTTTTGTCTGCCGAGGTAGTTAAGCAAAAGGCAGATATTGGAATTGCCACAGATGGAGATTGTGATCGAGTAGTTTTTATTGATGAAAAAGGAAACATGATTCCAGGAGATATGACAATTGCTTTAATTTCAGAGCAAATATTAAAAGAAAGCAAAGGAGAGCAAATATTATATGAAGTAAGGTCAAGCTTGGCGCTAAAAGAAACAATTCTGGAAAATGGCGGAGTTCCTGTTATATGGAAGCCAGGTCATTCTTTTTTAAAAGAAAAAATGAAGAAGGACAAAATAATTTTCGGAGGGGAAAAATCAGGGCATTTTATTTTTAGAGATGCAGGCTATTTTGAGTCACCGTTAAGGGCTGCATTCATGATTCTTAAGTTGATGGCTTCAAGTAAAAAGAAGTTTTCCGAACTTACCAAGCCATTAATGAAATATTATAATAATGGTACTGATGAGATTAACATAAAAGTCAAAGATAAGGATTTTGTGATTCAAAAAGTAGAAGAGCATTTTAAAGATGCGAATATTTTCAAGATTGACGGAATTACTTGTGAGTACAAAGATTGGTGGTTTAATCTTCGTAAGAGTAATACAGAGCCGTTGATAAGATTGAATCTTGAAGCTGACACTCCTGAGCTTTTTGAAAAAAAGAAAAAGGAAGTCTTGAAAGTAATTGAATCTGCAAATAAATGATTTTGATTGTAAAAAAACACAAAAAGCAAAATTTATATAAGATAAACAATCAAATTATTACTGAGTCAAATGAAATACAAAGTCAAGAGCATAATCATTGGAAGGATGAAAAAAGAAAGTGAAGAATCAGACACTAGACCTTGCTTCGTGAGTCTATTTGATGTTAATGATCCTCACAAGTCTGGGAAAGTTCCTATGAAGATTCTCGAGTTTAAGCCGCACAGAGTTATAATGAAGGGATTGATAGTCAAGTATCTTCCCACTGGAAATGATCTTGTTATTAATGACCTTTCTGAGATCGATATTGAAGTTGAAAAAGATTCTGTTATTATTACAGGAAAGCAGAGCTGATCATCATTGTTTCTGAGTTCTTTGATTATGTCTAACATTCAGGGGGGAATTGAGAAATTCTTATAAATGTTACGATATCTTCTTAATAATCATTTCCAACAATCTTGGATATTTCTACAAGTTCGTTCTTTACAAGGTTTAGGAATTTTTCATTCTCATTTTTTTCCAAGTCCAGTTTTCTTGATACTGCTAATATGTCTGCAAGCTGATTTATTCTATTTCCAAAATTGCTTTGGGGTTCTTCAGAGTATATGAGTAATATTTCCATTGCATTTGCTTTCAAGATTTTCGAATCAAAATATAGTGCTTCAAATGTCTCGTCAATTATTTCGTCAATTTCATGTTCTTCATATTCTTCCAGTATTTCTTCCATTTCGAGAATTTCATCTTCGCTTACTGGATCATCGCTTATTCTTCGTCTGTAGTTCGGGAGAAAAGCTTGCGCAATCTCATTTATTTCATTAAGTATAAATTTAGAATTTTTATTGTTTAATAATCTCGCGAGGAGATTAAGCCGTGTTCCTAATTGGTTGCGAGGGACATCTCTGTAATTTTGGGGGAAATTTTGTTGCATTGTAAAATTATTTTATGGTTGTTCTACTTTATAAATGTTCCGTTTTTGACCCATATTAATATCACATAATCATCATTAGAATACTTTTTAGTATACTAATTTCCATAGGAAATCGAGGGGTTGGCAAAGAGTTAATGATTTATTATATGTTTATTATACTAAAATAAGAATAAAATAAGCTTTTAGATTTGGATAAATTTGTGTTTAGCTTACCAAGAAATCATCTTATGTGATTTTTTATATTTATCATAAAGGTTCCACATGTCAGTTTTACAATCTCCTTCTGTTGATTTTTTTTGGCTAAACAATGCAATAGGATTTTCTTTCTCATGCACTTCTTTTTTCTTACTGCCTCCTCCAAGTCCTGTAAAGGCAGTGAACAATTCTTTTGTACCTCCCCATATTGCAAGAACTGGCTCTGCAGCTCCTTTAGGCTTCGGATCTTCTTTTTTCTCTATTTTCTCGCCTGATGCTTCTTTCAGATAGTTCTGAAGCTCTTCTCCTAATGCTTCATATGCTGCTCTTACTGTTTCATCAATGTCTTTCAATAAATCAATATCTTCTTCTTCTTTATATCCAAGATAATTATGAATTTGTTCATCTGTCCATATGTATGCTCTTAAGTTCAATTCAAGCCGTCCTACATGTAAAGGACCTCGCTGATATCCTTCCTGCTGATAAGACATTTCTGGACGCAGTCTATAAAAGAAATGTGCTAGTATGCACCGATGATATTTGCTATGTTCTCCTGTTCTTTTTACTGCAAGTATTTCTATCTCAATGATACTTCCTTCAAATGCTGCAATTAAATGAGGGCTTCTTGTATAATCCTGAAGCTGTATTCTTTTTACGTTTTTCAAGTATGGCTTGACCCAAGTCATATACATCTGTATAACAGAATAATGCTGTCGAAGATATTTAAGAGTAAAAACTCTTCTTGATTTTAATTCATTGTAAGTATGATCTTTCCATTGGCTAAAAGTAAATAATTTCCTTCTTAATACTTCCTTTACTTTTCTATTGAATTCCAGCTTATTTACATGGGCATCAACATTCTCTGGCTTCATAACAGGAGCTGCAAAAAACAAGTCAGGCAGTGTCAAGAATCCTAAATCTCTAGACATTCCATATACTGAAGCAGGATTTTTCGCACCTCCTTCTACAAGGTCAATCCAATAACCTTTCAAACTTATCTCAGCTGCTTCTGATCCCTGGAAACTTTTGTCATAAAGAACAAGCCGCTCGTCAAGTATTCTTAATTCTCTGACAATTTGAAACATTTCTTTGACCATTTTTCCTATTGTTGCTAAAAATTGAGATACTTTATCCTGCTGTAATCCCAGTCTTTGTTGATTAGCTCCAAAAAAAGATGAATTTTCAGATGCTGCAAAAATATCATTAATCTTGTAGAACGTAGGATAATCCAGATCCATTCTCAGATAATTCATTATCCAGAAGTATGATTCCTCAAGTGAATGCTTATAAGTTTCCCAAATAACTCTGTATCTTTTGGTCGGTTTAGGATATGTAGTTTTTGATTTTGGTCCAAATCTGGCTTCCTCGTATGATTCTTGCTCAAAGTGGAATTTTTTAAGAAGTTCTCCTATTTTCTTATCTTCAAAATGTTCTGCTGTCCAGGATTCATTAGGATGTTTCATTCTGCCTCTTTTTTTACTTTCATTTTCAATATTAAGTGCATTATATACTATAATTATGAACTATAGTTACACCTAACAACTATTTTTATTATTAAGAGCTTTATATATTTTTGCGTAGGTATTGTGATTTAGAAACTGTTTAGCAGCTCTGCCAATAAGATATTCTTAGATCTCACTATTTGTTGCAATCTTTATTAACAATGATTAATAAAGTGTCATTTTGAAGTAGAACTAAATCTTTATATATCTGGACTCTTTTAGAATGTGATAGAAATATTTCAGGGTGGGTTAAAAGTATTTTTTGAATAAGATATAAAATCTTATTTTAAACTTTTATTTTTTTAAGATTTAACCTAGATTTAACCTAAGTAATCAATTTAAATAATTAATAAGCTCGGGGTGTTGCATAAATGAAAACTAGTAAAAGTTTGTTATATTTTTTTATGTTCTTAGCTGTTGTCATCATCGCAGGATTGTTTGTTTCTGGATTTAGAACAACTGTTGTTATTAATCCTACCAACTCTACTAAAGTTATTAATCTAACAGGAACAATTGTGCAAAATGTCACAATAATTGCAGGAAACGCTTCTAACGTAACATTCAGATGGACTAACTCAACTAATAAAGATCGGTTAAATGTCACTATTTTAAATTCGACAAATAAAGGAAAAGCAAACCGTACTATCTTTAATAAGACTCTTGTTACTACAACTCTTCCAGATGGACTTTATAACTTAACTATAACTGCAAAAAATAGAACTGCCAACAGTAATACTGCAGGTGGTAACGCAACACGAAAGCAGACAAACCAGACAATAAGAAATATCAAGATTGATAATACTCCTCCTGTTGTTACTTTCAATACAAAAACTTTAAGGAACTTCACTAATAAAAATATGTCTATAAATGCAACTGTAACCGATGCAGCAACTCAAGTTAATGTTGTTAAATTTAATGTTACTAATGGAACTAGTTTAAGGACGCGAGTTTATACAGCAGTTAAACATTCAAACACATTTAACAGTACTTTTATCAACGTGACAAATTACAACCAAGGAACTCACAATATTACTGTTTTTGCTAACGATACTGTTGGAAAATTGAACAGCACTATTAAGATAAGATTCACTGTTGATCGTACTTCGCCGAGTGTTAGTTTTAATACTAAGCCTGTGGTGAATGTTACTAATAAGTTTTTTGTGATTAATACTTCGACTAATGATAGTTTTACTCAGGTTAATGTTGTTCGTTTTAATGTTACTAATGGATCAAGTCTTAAAACAAGGGTTTATGTTGGTAAGAGAGTTGGTCTAATCAACTGGTATAATGGAACAGGACTTAACGTAACCAATTTTGCTCAGGGTACTCAGAATATTACTGTTTTTGCGAATGATACTGTTAATAATAAGAATTTGACTGTTACTAGGAAGTTTACTGTTGATCGGACTGCTCCTACTGTTTCATTCAACACAAAGACAGGAACTAATGTCAGTATTACAGGTGCAAAACCATTGACAATTAACGCAACTATTAATGATAGTTTCACTCAGGTTAATTTTGTTACATTTAACATTACTAATGGATCAAGCCTGAAAACTCGAGTTTACAGGGCAACTAACTTGAGAACTGTGTTTTGGACCAATAAAACAATTAACTTTACAAACTTTAGAGAAGGACTGCAAAACATTACTGTTTTTGCGAATGATACTGTGAATAACAGAAACACAACTGTTAAGATTCAAGTTTTTATTGACAGAACTAAGCCGAATGTCACTGGATTTAGTGCAAATTCAGTTGCTAATGGTGCTAATGTGAGTACTGGTTCAAAAGTATTTAACGCTACTGCTTTGGATGTCAGAGCTGTTCACTTCTTAAGATTTGTTTTTAGCAACGGCAGTAAAACTGTTAACGCAACAGCTACTCGAGGAGCTTCAAATGCATTTAACACAACCTTTAGTGTGAATCGGCTTGCGGAGGGCTTGCATAACGTAACAATATTTGCTAATGATACTTCAGGAAATGTGAATCAAACTGTGAGAAGAAGTTTCAGAATTGACAGGAGCGGTCCGAATATTAGTTTTAGAAGCCCTGTGGATAATATTATTAAAAAACCAAGTTCCAATATAGCAAACGTTTCAACAGGTATTGTTCTTTTAAACATAACTGCTTCAGATTCATTCACTCAGATTAATGCAGTTAGATTTAATATTACTAATGGTTCGAGTTTGAAGACCAGATTGTTTGTTGCTAAGAGAGGCGGGTCTACGAATCAATGGTTTAATAAAACTTTTAATGTATCTAAATTTGCAGAAGGAAGACACAATATTACTGTTTTTACAAATGATACTTTGGGCAATTTAAATACGACAATAAGAACAATTATGGTTGATAGAACTCCTCCTAAGGTTAGTTTTATTACTAAAACATTTACTAACGCGAGTAGAGGTCGTTTGGTTTTAAATGTTACTGTTAATGATAGCTTGACTGGACCTAACATAGATGAGCGTAATACTGGTGCAAATGGAGCACAACAGATATTTTTCAATGTTACGAACGGTACAAGTCTAAAGACCCGAGTGTATAAAGCGGTTCGTAAGCAAGAAACTAAACTCTTTTTCAGTAATTCCAGTCTGAACGTCAGCAACATGGTTGAAGGAATTCACAATGTTACTGTGAAAGCAAATGACACAGTTAATAATATCAATCAAACAGTTAAGATAAGACTTGTGGTTGATAGAACAGGTCCTCGTGTTACTTTAATCAATGGACCGGCTAATGGAGCTAATTTGAGCAGCGGTAATCGATTGTTTAACACAACTGTTACTGATAATTTAACTGGTGTTATTCAAGTTAGATTTAACATAACTAACGGATCAAATAGCATCGTCAGGGTAGCCAAAAAGCATTTATCAACTAACAGTTGGAATACAACCTATAATGTATCAAAGCTTAAAGAAGGTCGTCATAACGTCACTATATTGGCTAATGATACTTTAAATAATTTGAATTATACTGTTAAACAATCCTTCAGAATTGACAGGACATCTCCGAATATAACTGCTTTTACCTGCAGTAACGTGAATGTTGGTCAATCTCAGAGTTGTACTTGTACTTCAGTTGATGCAGGAACTAACTTTGGAGGAATTGTATCTAACTCTGTAAGTTCAGCTTCAACTTCATCAGTAGGCAGTAAATCAGTAACTTGTACTGCAACTGATAGTTCTGGAAACACTGCTAGTACAACTGCATCATTCACTGTTTCAGAAGCTTCATCGGGAGGCGGTGGTGGCTCTGGGGGTGGTGGAGGAGTATCTGCTGGTGTTACTGGTCAGTTTGAAAAGAAAGTTTGGGTCAATATTAAGGCAGGAGAGACTGCCAAAGTAGCTGTTCCAAATTCTGCAATTGGTGTTACTGAAGTTGCTTTCAGTGTTGATAAGTTAACAAACGGTCCTTCACTAAAAGTAGAGAAGATTGAAACCTTGCCAAAGAATGTAAATTCTTTTGAAAATAAAGTATATAGAAACATTCAGATTACTGCCACAAATCTTGCAGCTTCATTAAGTACATCAAAAGCTCAGACTATCAGCTTCAAGGTTGAAAAACAATGGTTAAAGGATAATAACTTGGCTCAGGGAGATGTTGCGCTGTTCAGATACAATAGTGATAAGTGGAATAAATTAACAACAAAAGTTGACAAGGATGATGATAAGTATGTTTATTACACTGCTGAAACACCAGGATTCAGTTATTTTGTAATAGGACAGGATACGTCTGCTCCAGCAACTACAACAACTGCTCCTAGTACAACTAAAAAGACTGAGCCTGCAAAAACAGAACCAGTAGTAAAACCAACAGTAGAAGAAACTGCTGAGCCAGTTGCTGAGGAAACTACAAAGCCATCTGCAGAAACAGCAGAAGCACAAGAGTCTTCAAAGACTGATTCTTCTGCAGAGCAAAAGCCTGCTTCCAACAATACTTGGTTATGGGTTGGAATTATCGCAGTTATTGCAGTTATCGCAGGATTTGTTTATTGGCAGATGAGTAAGAAAAAGAAATAATAGAAAAAGCATAAAAAAGGTTTTTTTTATTAGTTTGTTTTTTATTTTTTTAAATCCTAATATTTTTTTTCATATCTTTTGATTGAATGTAAGTGGATAGCTCTTCTAATCCTCAAATCCTGCAATCCATGCTCCTGAGACTTCTAAATTTGCTCCATTGATGTATTCTGCTTCATTACTTAAGAGAAATCTTATTGTTTTTATAATGTCATTAAACTTACAAGGCCTTCCTGTTGGTGTTTCTTTTTGGAATTCACTGCTTTCTAATATTCCTGGACTTATCATATTGATTCGTATATTGTTCTTTGCTTCTTCATTAGCAAGTGCTTTTGTCAGAGTATATAGAGAAGTTTTTGCCATGTAATAAGGAGTTGTGTTTTTTCTTATAACTACTCGGTCGCATCCTGCACATCCGAAATTGATTATTTTCCCACCTTTACTTCGCATATTAGGAAGAGCTTCTTTAATGCAGTGCCACGCAGTATAAAGATTTCCCTCGATAGTGTTCTTGAATTCATTTGTTTTAGTCCCATTAATTGGTTTGTAAATAAAATCTCCAACTGTATTTATGAGAATATCAACTTCTCCTAGTTTTTCTTTTGTCTCGAGGAACATTGCTTTGACTTGTGATTCATCTTTAAGATCTGCTTGTACAAGGATTGCTTTATTGAGTTTAAGTGCTTCTTTCAAAGTATTTTGAGCTTCTCTCTTGCTCGTGTTATAGTGAACAACAACTTTATGGTCCTTTGCAAGTTCTAATAGAATTTCTTTTCCTAAGCCACGAGCACTTCCTGTTACTAAAGCAATTTTATTAGATTCTTTTCTCTCAATTAAATGTCCTGTTTCATAAGATCTTCTCATTTTTATAATATCTTTCTCTAATTTATCGATCCACTCATGGCTTAAGAAGTATTTTCTTTTTAATTGTTTTATAACTCCATCTGCAAGTAACTGTTTGATTGCTTTATGAACTCCACTATAAGTTGCATCTTTGAGATTTTCTTTTAATTCGTCTTTGGTTTTATTCTCTCGGAATGCTTCTTCATTTGGTGTATGATACTTTTCTTTCGCTTCTGTTTGACCTTTTTGCTCTCTTAGTCCATCTTTTATTTTTTTAAAAATCTCATCAATTGTCAAAGATTCTGAATTGTATAATACTAGAATTACTGCTGATTTTAATTTACTTCTCATTGCAAGAATATCGAACAGGTTCATGATAAGCATTCAGGAATTGCAAGTTTATAAGATTTGCGGCTGTGAGGGCTTTGTCCCGAATGTTTTGCAACTCTGCCAATTAGCGCTGTATAAAGAAAAACAAGACTGCTAAATCAGTCAGCTGACTGGTTTTGACTGCTTGCTAGCTCTGGTATAGTTGCATGGATTTTAGAGTTTCGGGACAGAGCCGGCTGTGAGTCCAACACTATGTATTCTAAACAAAATCTTCACTCGCTTAATATCCCATATCCAATTAGTCTGAATCTTGTTCCCACTCTTCTTGAAATAGTGACGCGTGAGCCCTTCTGTGCACAAACTGGTCGTTTAAGGACGCATTTGAACTTGTTTTTTCCGAGTTCTGTTACTATTCCCACTGTTGCTGATGAATTAACATTAAGCATTAATGGCTCGCCTTTTTTTATTGGTTCTACTTCTAAATCTTCTCGGCTTCCTACAACCCTGTCAAGTAAATTAATCTCAAGAGTTAAACTTGTAAGAGTAGCAGGAAGTTTTCCTGGTTTCCCCACAATTGATCCTGTCAAGGCATCTGATTTTACTACAGATACATCAAGCTTAGTCATTACACCAATAGATCCGCCTGGTCCTACTTCTTGTACAGATTTTCCTCCTGTTATTAATCCAGTAATCTCAGTTTTTAGTGGCTGCCAGACTTTTTGATTTTTTATTTCTACTTCTCGTCCTGGTCTTATCTCAAGCTCATCTCCTATTTTGAAGATTCCTTGCTTTAAAGCCCCTCCTAAAACTCCGCCCTTCAGATCATTTGGTTTAGTTCCTGGCTTGTTAACATCAAAAGATCTAGCGACAAACATTATGGGCTCTTTGTTTTTATCTCTCTCAGGAGTGGGGATGAATTTTTGTATTGCATCTATTAATTTGTCGATATTTACATTGTGCTTTGCTGATATGGGTATTATAGGAGCATTCTCGTAAGGAGTTCCTTGAAGCATTTTTCTTATTTGAGCATGATTCTTTTTTGCTTGGTCTAAGTCAACAATATCAATCTTGTTTTGTACAATAACCACATTTTTGATATTTATTATCTTCAAAGCCATTATGTGCTCTATTGTCTGTGGCTGTGGACAAGGTTCGTTTGCAGCAACTAATAAAAGAGCTCCGTCCATTATGTTTGAGCCAGAAAGCATTGTTGCCATCAAGCTTTCGTGTCCTGGAGCGTCGATAAAGCTTACTTTTCTCTCAGCGATTGCTTTATTGCCGCATTTACATTCTTCTTTTGTGCCGTACCTGTGGCATTTTGCACAAATGTAAAATATGGTATCAGCGTATCCTAATCTTATTGTAATTCCTCTCTTGATTTCTTCAGAATGAGTATCAGTCCACTTTCCAGAGAGCCGTTCAGTCAAAGTGGTTTTTCCATGATCTACATGTCCTACAAGACCTATATTAACTTCTGGCTGTATCGAAAGCTCTTTTGCTTCGATTCTTGTTTCTGATCGTTCATGTTTAGGTTCTTTTTTTATCTTGATTTCTTTAAGTTCTTTAGAATTTTTTTCTTCGATTATATTTTTATCTTCTTTTTCTTTCTTTGGTTTATCTGTCTTTTTTTTAGTAGCCATGTTTTATTGGTTTATCATCGATTTGCACTAATTTATCTTATGAATTATAAATAAGATTGAAAAATAAAATTAAGCAGTCTTAGGGACCTCAACTAAAGGTTCTTTTCCCTGCTGTGTTATTTTCAGATTTATTTGAGCAGTTCTCTCATAAATAGTGTTTCCCGAGACGATTTTACGCTGTTTCATTCCTTTTCTTCCTTTTTTTATTCCTATTCCTGAGACTGCGAGAATTCTTTTTCTTGCAATTCCATTAAGATCTTGCCTCATTGGAATTCCTGCACTGTCAGAGCCCCCTGTTATTAAAAATTCATAGCCGGTCATGTCCATTAACTCGCCTTTAACATTTTCTCCTATTTTCATTCCTAAAAATCTTTTAGAGTCTGGATCTTTGACATCCTTTGCATAACTTTTTCCTGTTTTTGGATCTGCAATCACAATTTTAACGTCCATCATATCCCTCCTTGATGTTATTTAATTTTGACTGGTTTTTTTCTGAATTTCTATTTTTTTTTTATTCGCACTATACGTACGAAGCATTATATCCTCACGGATTAATCCTCCCTTTAAAAAGGTTGCTGAAAATTAGTTTGGAACAATAATCAGTTATGAAGAAAAACGCGACTAGCTTTGCAGAAAGCAAAGTTCCAAGCAGAAGCGACTGAATATAGCAGGACAAACAATTTTTTATTGTTTTTTTTGCTTATTTTTGCTTATTTTTGATTTTTATTGTTTTTTTGTTTTTTGGTCTCTCTAAATTGAATTGAAAAATATCTTGATAGGTAATTATAAATATTCTCTTGTTTTTTCAGTTTCATGTCTGAGGAAATCAAAATAAGGATTAAGAACCATAAAGAGACAGAAGATTATATTGAAAAACTTGGAGCGATTTTTGACCGAGAGATTTTTGTTGAAGATACTTATTTTAATCAAAAACAAGGAGAGGTCTTGAAGATTTCTAGATCTGATGAAACATTCCTTGTTCATCTTAAGGCAAATGATGGGAAATTCGGGATTGTGAGCAAGAAAAAGATAGATGAGCGAGATTATGAACAAAAAATAGAGCAACTTGAGGAAAAGTACAGAATAAAATGCATCTTGAAAAAGAAAATAAGGTTTTTCAAATTTCCAGACAAGAGAGTCAGCAATATTAATATTAATCTTATTGAAGATGTTGGAGATTTTCTTATTGTTGAAGGTGATAAAATTTCAAAAGAGTTCATAACTAAAGATTTGAGTATGAAAGATCCTGAATATGTTACTGTGAGCTTTGATAAATTAAAGACAAAACCTTAAAAACCCTCGATTTTCTCATGAGTGTTATGGCATTCGAGAGTATCAGACCCATAGAGAAGGCAGATTCTTACATAGATACTGCTATGAAAAAAGTCAAGAAGCATAATTATTCTGAGATTAAAAGCAAAGATAAGACGGATATTGATAGGATTTTGAAGATTCAAAGAATTGAAGTTATTTCTGATTATTTGTCAGATGTCCTTATGGGTATTGTTAAGAATTTTCCCAATCTTGATGATGTTACTGAGTTTTATTACGAGTTGATTAAAGCAACTTTGGATTATGGAAAATTAAAAAAGTGCTTAGGTTCTTTAATCTGGGCTTTTAGAAGTGTACAGCATGTTAAGCGAGAATATCTGAGCAATCTTAGAGGATCCAGAAACAAAAGCGACTCTCAAGCACATTATAATGCATTTTTAGGAAGATGTTTTTCTTTCATAAAACAGATAAAAAAGAATCTCGAGTATCTCGAGCACAGCAGAAAGATAATGCAGAACTATCCTGTTGTCAAGAAAAACTTCACTGTTGCTATTGCTGGCTTTCCTAATGTTGGCAAGTCAACTTTGCTTTACAAGTTAACAGGTTCAAAGCCAGAGATTAATGCATATGCTTTCACTACAAAAACAATAATGTCTGGAACTTTGAAATCTAAAAGTGAGCAAGGCGAAAAAGCCAAGAGAATACAGATTCTTGATACTCCTGGAACTCTTGATAGGAAAGAAAAGATGAATAACATTGAGTTACAAGCTTATATTGCGCTTAAGCACGCTGCTCACATGGTTGTTTATGTTTTTGATTTCACAGAGCCTTATCCTTTAGAAGATCAGAAGAAGTTATTAAAGAATGTTAAAAAATTGAACGATCATCTTTTAACAGATATAATTTGTTACATGAGCAAAGCAGATATTGCAGATAGTGAAGAATTTCGCGATTTTAAATTAAGAAATGATTGTATTGATAGCCCAGATGAATTACGTGAGTTATTATGGAAAAAGCTGGATGTTTATGATGATATGATTGAAAAACAAAAAGAAAAAGACAAAGAAAGTGTTTGGGATGAAGATTAGAGCAAGTGAAAAAAAGAATGATCTGATGAGTGATAAAATTTCTGATGAAAATAAAGGTATTGATAATTCTGATAAAAACAAGTACAAGATAGATCATGATCTTCCAGGATGTATTTCCTGTGAAGCTTGCGTAGCTGTTTGTCCTGAAAATTGGGAAATGAAGGACTTAGATGGGAAAGGCGATATAAAAGCAGTTCCTAAAAAAGAAGAATTAACTGAAGATGAATTTTCCAGTAATATGGACGCTGCTTGCACTTGTCCTGTTAATGTGATTCATATCATTGATAAAAAGACTGGAAAGAAGTTGATTTAGGATTATGAATTGAATGAAGCAGCTCTGCAAACGGCTCACTTTGTTCGACTTGTGCCCGCCTCAAAACACTGGATTACTTATCTTATTGTTCTGCGTTCCCAGTGACTTGGAGCAAGGAGTTCTGAATGGAGGCGCTAAGAGTTATACTGTGATCTCAAAGTCAAAGCTTAGCAGGACTATTAAACAGAGCTCAAAATATTACTGTTGAAAGAGGATTGAGCTTTCATATTTCTCCAGAGCTTTTGACTGCTAAAAGTGATTAAAACAAAGCTCGAATTCACGAAACCTTTAAATACTCTCCTTCCGTAAATTGCGTAAGTAAGTGTTCATAGTGTTAGTGTTCATAGTATTTATACACTTAAAATTGCATTTAAAAGTACACTCAAAATGGGGATAAATCCCCCTGTTAATGATAAAAGAGGCCTGCCATGGAAGATGAATATGAGATAATGCCGCATCATGAGATTGAAAAATTAAAAGATGAAATTGGTGCGCTTAGAAAAAGTCCATCTTACAAGTCTGGAGTTACTCTGCAGGATTCTATTGAGAATTTATCCAAGCAGTTAAAGCACATGCAGAACATTCTTGAGTATGCTTCAAATGATCTTAATAATTCTGAGTCTTCAGATCCTTTGATTCACAAATTGTCCAGTCTTGAGAAAAAGATGGATACTATCATGGATCAGAATGAGAAAGTTGCACGATCTGTATTGATTTTAGTTGATCTGATTAGAGAAAAAGAATTGAAGAATGATGATCAAAGTGAGGATTCCTCGAATAAGCAAGAAAATAAGCAGGATAATC
>CAZDUE010000004.1:0-8309 GCA_964508575.1 uncultured Methanosarcinales archaeon | reverse complement strand
ATATTAATCCGGATATTAATGTTAAGGCTGATTCTAAGATGGATTCTAAGTTTAATAAACTTAATAGCCAACAGCAGAATGATGAAATTGTACCGAGAAAATATAGTTATCAGATGCCTGATGCTCAATTTCTTGATTTGAATCGTGATGTGCGGTTTAATAATCAGAATGCTCAAAATTTAATAAATTCGCAAAACAACAATCCACAAAGTAACTCGTTCAATATGCAGAATTTACAGCGGCAAGAAATTTCTTCTCAACAGTACTCGATTCCAGGTCCGAGCTCTGATTTTGACAGTCAGTCTTTTAATCCTCAGGTTCAGGGTTTGATGCAGAACAATAAGCAGATGTCTAACTTTGGGTCTCAGTCAATGCAGTCTAGGACAATGGCTCAGATTAATGGGCAATCTCAAAATTGGAATGATCTTAATGGTATGAATAATTTAGATATTCCGCCAAGACCTCCTGGACAAATGGCTCAGATTAATCTTCAGAATAAATCTTTGCCCGCTCCTCAGAAATCTCCTGAGAAAAAAGGGCTTTTTGGTTTTCTAACAATAAAATGAGGTACAATGAACTACCAAGCAACTAGAGTTATGAGAGCATTATCTGCAGCAGTAAATAATGAGACAAATAAAAAATTCCAAAAAAAAAATATTTCTAAGCAGCTGCAGGATATCAAGAGATCTGACTCAAAGCATGATCTTCATGAAAATGTCAAGAAGCTGGAAAATTCAATATCTCATGTTATTGACAATCAAAAATCTTCGTTTATCAATCCACAGAAGATTAAACCAAGGTCAAGTTCTGATGGCTTTTCTTCTGATGATTTTTCCAAAAATTTTTCAAATAATGATTCTGGATTCTTTAGTGATTCTGAGATTAAAATAATAAATTCTGCTAATTCAAGCAGTGAGTTAGACCAAATTTCTTCTGTTCATCTTGCTTCTCGTCTTGATGAAGTTGAACGTCTTCTTTCAGTATTTGAGACAATAGAGCATCATGATGTTGATCATTATCATGTTCTTAATAAGTTTCATAATATGAAGAAGAAACTTCATGAGCTTGAGTTTCATCATAAAAAAGAGTTTACAAAATCCAGCGTTAATGACCAAAAACTGTTAAAAGAAAATGAGCGTCTTAAAAAAATAATTGATGTTGAAAACGAGATAATGGCAAAAGAGGAAATTATTGAATTGCTTTATCATGATCATGCAGTGGATCCTAGAAAGATTGAAGTTCTTAAGTTGAAAATCAAAGACTTAAAAGATGTTCTTGAAAAATTAAAAAACTGAGTTTGCAGCAATCACATGCTTGCATTCATGATTGCAGAGAATCTAGCAAAATCTTCTTGCTGTTTTTTTTGTTTTGTTAATTCTGATAAACTTCGCGTATTGTTGTCAGAAAGATTCAAAGCTATTGCTTTAGTATAAGATTGAATTGCTTGTGTTAATTCTCCTTGTTTATCAAGAGAAACTCCTTTTATCTTATGCGCAAGCCAATAATCTGGAAACTCTTGTATTGCTAAGTCCACATATTGAAGAGCTTTTTCATGATCTTTTCTTAATTGAAAATAATGAGCTTTAACAACTTGGTGCATCGCGATTATATGATCGGTTGTTAATTCTATTGAGATTTGCTCCAAATCTGTAACATCAATTTTGTCAAGGACTGCGATTTGTTGTTTAAGATTCCAGTAAAATTCGTGTGGACAGTTATATCTCAGAAAGATGTTCGAGCCATTAAGATGGACTGTTAATGGCATTCCAGAAATTTGTGCAATTGAAAATGATATTATTGCAGCGTTAAAAGGATCCAATCGTTTATCTCTAAGAGCAGTATTGAGAGGAGTTAAATAATCTTTTCTTCCTGTTACTTGCCTGTAACCCATATCCTGAAGTGTTGTTCTTATCTGGCTCAGTGTATCAAGACCATGTTCTTGTCTTAGATCATCAAAATTCCTATCTTTTGAACCTTCAATATCCTGAGCTGCTTGTTCAAGCAGTTCATTAAGTGATTTATGGCTTTTTTTCTTGGGTTTTAGAGAAATTATTTCATAGTCAAGAAGTTCATGAGCTATTGTAATTGTTTCTGAAAATCTAGGGTTTGATATCTTTTTTAACATTTCACAGAAGGATTGGTAAATTATTAATAAAACTATCTTAAGTTAGTATTCAGAATATCACAAATCTCTTGCCATTATGGTTCTTCTATTATTTGCTTTAGTTCTTGCACAAGCTTTTTTTACGAGTGATTCAACTTCTTTTTCAAGAGCTTCCTCGAATTCTTTAGAAACTGATAAGTCTCCTGCGTACTCTCGCAGTTTTCCTCGAACAATTAATCCTTCTGACATTGTTCAATTAAACATTCATTGTTTTAAAAGTCTTTTGCTGCTATTCTTTGATGTTCTTGCTAATTTGATTAAGTTCATCCATAAGTATATAAATAGAAATACAATAAAATTGTCTTAAACAGTACAAAAACAGTAAAAAAAAGAGGGTTTTATGCAGGATAAAGGAAGTATTAAGCCAGAATTCAAGTCTGATTCTGTTTTTAATTTAGATTCTCCTCTTGTATTTGAGTGTTCTTGGGAAGTTTGTAATAAAGTGGGAGGAATTAACACTGTTGTAAGGTCCAAAGCAAAGTATATGGTTGATTATTATGGTAATAATTATTTTTTAGTCGGTCCTTATTTTGTTAACAAGGCATCTGGTGAGTTTCAAGAGGAAGTTCCTAATGACATTTTAAAAATTACTTTTGCTATTCTTGATAAGGAAGGAATAAAATGCAGATTTGGAAAGTGGCTGATTCATGGCAAGCCTAATGTCATATTGATAGATTTCGCAGAATATTCTAAAACTAAGAATTTAATAAAAACAGAGTTATGGGAAAAGTTCAAGATTGACTCGCTCAAGACACAGTATTTTGATTTTGATGAGCCGGTTGTATGGTCTTATTCTGTCGGAAGATTATTGGAAGAAATCCAGAAACAATCAACTATTTCTGATAAGAATAAAAAAAATCAGACTATTGCTCAATTTCATGAGTGGCTTGCAGGAGCTGGCTTATTATATTTGAAATCAAGAAAATTAAAAATCGCGACTGTTTTTACAACTCACGCTACTGTTCTAGGACGAGCAATTGCTTCTGCAAATAAGGATCTTTATTCCTTGCTTGGAAAAATTGATGTGGATAAAGAATCTTATGATTTGGGAGTGAATGCTAAATTCGAGCTAGAAAGAGCTGCTGCTGTTAATTCAGAGATTTTTTCTACAGTTTCTGAAATTACTAAGCTGGAAGCAGAGAAGTTGCTTGGAAGAAAGGTAGATTTTGTTCTTCCTAATGGGTTGAATCTTGAAAAGTTTCCTTCTCTTGATGAAGCTGCAATCAACCATAAGAATTTTAACAATAAGATGAAAGAATTTTTAGGTTATTATTTCTCTCCGTATTATCCGATTAATCTTAATGATACTTTAATGTTTTTTCTCTGCGGCAGATATGAATTCAGAGATAAAGGTGTTGATGTTTTCATAAAAGCTTTAGGCAGGTTAAACAAGAGATTAAAAGAAGAAAAATCAGAGAAAACCGTAGTAGCATTCTTTTGGATTCCTGGAAATATAAGAGGAATAAGACCTGAGTTATTGGAAAGCAAAAGCTTGTACATTGACATTCGTGATAGTGTTGATGACAATTTAGCTTCCATAAGGACTGAAATAATTCATTCTATTGTCTCTCAAAAAGAGATCAATATTTCCAAGGCTTTTGGAGAAGAAACTTTCAATGAGATTAAAGTTAAAACCGGCAAGTTCATTAAAAAAAATAAGACTCCAGGATTATCAACTCATGAGCTATATGAAGAAGATAAAGATGAAATATTAAATGCATTCAAAACTGAAGGGTTGAATAATTTTCGCGATGATAGAGTTAAAGTAATCTTTTACTCTATATACTTGACAGGTGCTGACGGACTTTTAGATACCAGTTATTATGAGTCAATGACTGGAGCAGATTTAGGAATATTTCCATCTTACTATGAGCCCTGGGGTTATACTCCTTTAGAGGCTGCTGCTCTAAGAACTCCATCAATCACAACAGACCTTGCTGGTTTTGGAAAGTTTGTTGAGAAACTATATTTGAAAGATCCAAAGAATAAGTTCAAAGGAGTTTATGTGCTAAAAAGATATAATAAAAAAGATTCAGATGTTGTCCAGGAGCTTGCTTCCCAGTTATATTCATTTTCAACAATGTCCCGAGAAGATTGGACTAAAGAAAAGCTTAACGCAAGATCAATAGCTTCAGAAGCTGACTGGAAGATATTTGCTGAGAATTATAAAAAAGCTCATGATTCTGCTTTGAGAAAATTACAATGACTCTTGAACTAAGAAAAGATTATTTGCTTGATCGTTGGGTAATTATTGCTGAAAAGAGAAAAGATCGTCCGAAAGAATTTGGAAAGCATGAAGTAGTTTCTGATTTAAAGACTTGTATTTTTTGTCCAGGCAACGAGTTTAATACTCCTGCAGAGACTTTTAGAATTGAAAGCAAGATTGGATCTGATAAAAATTGGATTGTCCGTTCTTTTCTTAATAAATTTCCAGGAGTCGACAGGTTCGAGAGTTATTCTGTGAAAAGCAAAGGATTCTTGACTAATGCGCATCCTGAAGGGGATCATGAAGTTATTGTCGAGACTAATGATCACTCAAGACAATTATGGGATTTAAATGATAAAGAAATTTTAAATGTTATCAAAGCATGGCAAAATAGAATTTCATCTCTCGAGAAAAACTCAAGTTGTGTTGTTGCTTTCAAGAATCACGGCAGAGATGGCGGAACTTCTATTGTTCATTCGCATACTCAGATGATGTCATATCCTAGAATTCCTGCAGTTGTTAAAGAAGAGTTATTTCAGTATGGAAAGTACAAAAAAAAACACAAGAACTGCCCTTATTGTTTGATTATTAAATCAGAGATGAAATCTAAAAGAAAAGTCCTCGAGAATAAAAGTTTTGCAGCTTTCTGTCCTTATGCTTCTCGTTTTAATTATGAGTTATGGATTTTTCCTAAAAGGCATGTTGCAAGGATTACACAGTTGAGTGAATCAGAATCAAAAGATCTAGCAATTATTCTTAGTGAATCTCTCAAGAAGATAAGATCAATTGACGCTCCTTATAACTTGATGATTCATAGAACTCCTTCTGTTAAGAGTTGCAAAGACTTTCATTTTCATATTGAGATATTGCCGAGAACTGCAATCTGGGCTGGTTTCGAACTTTCTTCTGGAGAAATAATAAACTCTGTAAGTCCTGAAAGCTCTGCAGAGTGGTATCGAGAATGAGAAGTTGTAGGAAATGCAAGAAAAGATGCTGAAAAAAGAATAGGCAAAACAATAATTTCAAATGAAAATTATATTTCTGAACCAGAAGAAGAAAAGCGAAAAAGATTGGTTAACCCCGAAAAATAAATTCACAGCATTTTGCATTAGGTTGTATGAAAAGTTAAAGATTCTTTGAACTTTAATACAAAATAGAACCATTTTATGCAGCAAAATCTGACGCCTACCGTATGTGCATAGCATCTTCAAAATTCCAGACGAGCCACAATAAGGAGCTGCGTTCCCGAATGGGTGGCATGCGTCAGCTTGTCTGACGCTCGCGAGTTACCGCATGCCTTTACTCGAGAGCAAGCTATTCAGCTTGCATGCGGACCCCTCGCAACGCTCGTCGATGATTTTAACATTATTGAATTTTGACTTTATGATGCTATACACACACCGCTTACCGAAACCTTTTAAAACCCCTGTAAATTTCTCGATATAAAATGTTCTATAAAGCTAAAATACAGGATCATATAAGAGTTCCTCCTGACTTATTTGACCTCAAGACAGAGCAAGCTGTTATAAAAATGGTCAAGAAGAAGTACGGCGGTTTCATTGATAAAGACTTAGGAATAGTTGTCGACGTATCAGGAGTCGAGAATATAGGTGAGGGAGTTATAATTGCAGGAGATGGTGCGTCCTATTTTGATGCGGTTTTTGAGTTGATAACTTTCAAGCCTGAGATGAAAGAGGTTCTTCCTGCTAAAGTAACAGATATTGCTGATTTTGGTGCTTTTCTCTCATTAGGAGGCACTGAGGGGATGGTTCACATTTCTCAGACAATGGATGATTTTGTATCCTTCAGTAAAGATAAAGTTCTTCTTGGTCGAGATTCAAAGAGAAGCTTAAAGGTTAATGATCATTGCAGAGCAAGAATTATTGCTGTAAGCTTCAAAGATCAGGGAAGCCCTAAGATAGGTCTGACTATGAGGCAATTAGGATTAGGAAAGCCCGAGTGGGCTGAAGAAAAAGAAAAAGAGTCTAAAGAGCCGAAGGAAAAAGAATCTAAAGAAAAGAAAAAGTGATTATTCAATAAAAACAGTTAAATAAAAAACTAAAAAAATAAATGTTTGATGGTGTTTAAAAATGAAGAAGAAAGCATGCAAGCGATGTAAATCTTTTGTTGATTCAGATGTTTGTCCTAATTGCAAGTCTCAGGATTTCACAACAACATGGCAGGGAAGATTGCATATTCTTGATCCAAAAAAGTCAGTTATCGCAGCCAAGATAGGAATTGAGAAGAAAGGAGAATACGCGATTAAGATAAGAAGCTGATATCTTTAATTTAAAATCAACAGGTGAAAATATGAAAGCAGAATTATTAAAACAAGAAGAAGTTCCTCTTTTATCAAGAAAGCGAGCTTCATTTATGATAACTTTTGAGGGCTCAACTCCTGATAGGTTGAAATTAAGAAAGGAAATTTCAAAACAGCTCAAATCTGATGAGAAATTGACTTTTGTAAGACATATTTATCAAAGATTTGGAGCTAACAAAGCAAAGGTTATTGCTCATGTTTATAATAACGAGGCAGATGCAAAGCTTATTGAGGATAAAGCTACAATAAAGAAACACACTCCTGAAGCTAAGAAGGAAGCTAAGGCAGAATAAAACGAGTTGATGATTAATGGCTGAAAAAAAAGTTGTGGATAAGAAAAAAGTTCCAGTGGCGAAAAAAAAGAAAAAACCTATTAGTTCATTATATAATGTTTCAGGATCTAAATTAGAGAGAAAGAATGCTCACTGTCCTAAGTGCGGAACAGGATTCTTCCTTGCAGAGCACAAGGATAGAAGAACTTGTGGAAAGTGCAATTATTCTGAAATGAAGAGATAGTTTTTCATAGATTTAAATTTTATTTTCATAAAGCTAAAAACTTCAAGGTTAAGATGTCTGCGTGGCTTGCAGGAATTCCTTGAGAAATGTTAAGAACAGTTAGAGCTTAAAAATAAAAAATGGTCTGATGCATTTTATTTGCATCATATAACGGAGGCTGGCCAGAATGGGATTTTACAAATATTTGAGAGAAGCTTGGAAAAATCCAAGTGATGAAGTTAAACAAGAGATGCGTGAACGTTTAATAGCGTGGCGTCGAGAACCAGTGACTTTAAGGATTGAGAAGCCTACAAGGATTGATAGAGCTCGTTCTCTAGGTTATCAGGCAAAGCAAGGATTTATTGTTGTTCGCCAGCGAGTTATTAGAGGGGGAAGACAGCGTCCTAAGATCACAGGAGGTAGAAGACCTAAGCATTTTGGTCGGATGAAAACAGTCTCTAAGAGTTATCAACAAGTAGCTGAAGAAAGAGCTGCTAAATCTTTCAAGAATTGTGAAGTTTTGAATTCTTATTATGTTGCTCAAGACGGTATTTATTTCTGGTACGAAGTTATTCTAGTTGATAGAGCTCATCCGCAAGTTCTTGCAGATTCAAGAGTTGCTTGGATTTCACAACATAGAGGAAGAGCTGCGAGAGGATTGACAAGCGCTGGACAAAGAACTCGAGGATTGCATAAGAAAGGTAAAGGTGTTGAGAAAGCACGTCCTAGCTTGAGAGCAAATCTAAGGACTTTGAGATAGTTTTTTTGAATTATTTTTTTAATTTCTTTGGTTTTTATTATTTATAGCAGCTGACATAAATAATTGATTGATACTTTCCGCTGATATATTCAGAAGACTGAACAAAATCATATTCAATATTTTTGGTCTTCTGTTATATTTCTCTGCACTTAAAAAGATATCATTTCCAGGAGTAATATTAAAAGCATTTTCATGCTTATATTGTACGAAAAGTTAATAATTCTTTGAAATTTAGTGCAAAATAGCAATTTAATCATAATTAAATTTTTTATTTTTTTAATCTTTATTCAGGTTAAGATAATTGATGCGATAGTCAATATGTTATATCAGTGATATCATTTTACTTTGTGATTTTACTTTTAAC
>CAZDUE010000003.1:14487-24714 GCA_964508575.1 uncultured Methanosarcinales archaeon | reverse complement strand
CATCGACGAGCGTTACTGGGGGACGTCCCTTACGGGGAAGTAGCTCCTTCAAGAGTCTCGTCTGGAATTTTGAAGATGCTATGCACATACAAAACTAGAAAATCAGTTAATATCTACTTTAGAGCCAACAGCTTGTCCTGGCATTCCTTTCTCAAAGATAACTCGTAAAGCTCCCTTATTCCCATGAGCTTGAGCTACTTTTCCTTTTATCTCTTTTCCAGCAGGGCTTTTCCAAGTAACAGTTTTGCCTATGTATGGAGTAGTTTTATCTTTTGAAGAAAGTCCTTCTATGATTATGATCATATGAGTGTGTTTTTGCACGTGTCTTGACATTCTGTAATTTACAATTGTTGCTTCCATATCATCAGGGAAAAACACTGTGTTTTTAAAGGTTTCTGAAAGACCTAAAATATTATTTTACTATTTTTTAGTAGTTAAAAATAGAAACATTTATATAGTTGTTAGTATAATAGTAACATAAAGATTTTTATAATACAAATAACAAAATAATCAGGTGATAAAAGTGAGACAAAATCCCGGAAGTTCATCAGTTGTTTCAGTTGGTCGACAGAATAGAGCTCAAGCTAATGCACAGTCAAGAGGATTGTCAGGAAGAAAATATGCTCTTTATGCTATAGTTGGATTAACATTAGCAGGATCAGCAGCGGCTTTAGGAGGATTAGGAGGGTATCTTGTTGGAAGAAAAGCAGAAAGAACTCAATCACATACAGAAAGACCTGGAATACAGGCATTAGAAATAAGAACTCCAGATCAAGCAGCAGGCAATCCTGTTGGCTCATCTCCAGCTCAATATAATCAAGCATCTCCCTCTAAAAAACTAGAAGATATGACTCTGGATGATTTTTCTTTAAAGCTTGGAACTGAGTATCATTTAGAATTAAGAGGAGAATACGAAAATGCACCTCACCAGATTTATGCAGTTAAAGATAAACCTGGAAAGTTAGAGCATTTGCTTCTCGAAAATCAAGAATATTCAATCGATGATGCAAGATTATCTCCAGATAGAACTATGATAATCTATCAGTTTGGAATTCCTTCTCATAAGAGAATTGGAATTGCTGTATTAAAAAATCAATTGGGCTCTCCAAAAGCAGAAGAATTAAGAGTGATAGATTATGCCTCAATAATAAACATACTTCAAAAAGATAATATGTTATTGTTAGCTTACAAGACCAAAGATGGAAAAGTCCATATTGAAGACCTTAATGATATGAAAAAGTAAGGAAATTATTTTTTTTAATTTTAGCTTATTGTATTTCAAGCTACAAAGATCAAGGAAGATTTCTTCAGAAACCTTTAAATATTGTCCTGCAATTTTAGTCAGTATATAAAAGAGGAGATTATGGCAATTCCAAGAGTTAACAAACTATTTTTTTTACTAGCTGTACTTCTCTTGTTTTTAGTTCCTAGTGTATTGGCAAAGTTAGGACATATTCCAACGCCAGGTGATTTTTTCGGAAGAATATTCTCAGGAGACATATTTTCATGGGATGTATCAAGAGAAACTATAATTTGGATACTTAAGGCAGTTATTTCTTTTTCTGCTGCCTGGATTTTTTATGTTATTGTGCATTATGTATTAGTTAATGGTGCTGGACTTCCTAATGATTTGATAAATAGGATCGTGATTCCTTTAGCATTGATAATATTCCTTGTTATGCTATTAATTCCTTTACAAAAGATTCCTGAATTAATCAGTACTTTTATTTATCCCATTGTTGCTGTTCTTTTATTCGCGATAGCTCTTGGAATGATATTTGCACTGAGGTTTGCTTTAACAGCAATACCGCCTGGATTTTTAAGAATTCTTGCGTGTATTGCAATAATAGTATTTGCCGGAATAATAATCTGGGCGCTTAAATCATTATTTACTCTTATATTAACTGGAGTTGGTGCATAAGATGGCAGATATTAACTCAGCACTTGCACTATTTTCCTGGGCAGAATGGTTTGTCTGGATAGCAGGAATTTTTTTTGTAGGATGGCTGATAGTTCATACTTTATTCACAGGAGGAAAATCTGCATTGAGAGGAATGAATTCTGGATTAAGAAATATGTCCATGGATAGATTTAACAAAAATTATCCAACATTAGGAAAAGGTGTTGGCAATGTTCAAGAGCATTTAAAAGAAGAAAAAATTGCTCAGGATCTGCGCAGTAAAATAAATAAAGAAGAAATTCTTAATCAAGAAATAAATGCAGACGCTATTAAAATAGGAACTTTAGAAACTCAAGAATTGCAAGATTTAAATATTGAAAACAAGCTTGAGATGGAAGAAGAAACAAGCATAGTGAAATCAAAACAGATTTTACTTGAAATTTTTAATATCAATAAAGAATTTCAGCAGTTGGTACTTAAGTATTCAAATGTCGATCCTAAAAATCAGCAGGCAGTTTTTAGGTTAAGATCTGAAATCCAGCTCAGACTTAGATCTATTGTGATTAAAAGAGATGAGTTAATACGCTTGTTAGATACAATAATGCATCTCCTTAGGGAAAATGAACAAATAATTTCCAAAATTCAAGGATTGGAAAGAAATGAACTTTCAATTATCTATAATGAAGTGAAGTTAAATTCTGCTTTTGTAACAGAGTTAAGACAGATTCAAAAAGAACTTAAGCTAGAAAATGATCCTGAGTTAACTGGAAGCATAAGAAGTTTAGAATCTTCAGAAAATAATTTGAACATTATTATTAATTTCTTAATCCAAGAAAGCCGTAATATTTTATTAATTTTAAAGTCAGATTTCACGCATATTGAAGAGCAAATTAGAAATGTTGATTCAATAAAAATGGATTTTGAACAAAATGTTAATGTGAAAAATGATCTGCCAAGTATTACTAGGTTCATAGAAACAAAAGTTCCTGATCTTAGTCATTCCCTTGGAGCAGTAGAAACTGTTCTTCTCTAAAGAAGAGAAGATATGAAAAAGTTATGGACTTTCATACAGCAGATTAAAAAAGTTGAATTAGAAGTAAGAGCCAATGCTGAATTAAAAAAGAAAATTATGGACAAGATGAATACGGAACAAAAAGGTGTTTTGCAAAGAATAAAATCAGGATGGACAGCGTTCCGTAAATAAAAACATTTATATAACTAAAATGCACAAAACAAATAAAATGAAAAAAAAGAGCGTGCTTATAACCATATCATTAGTAATTATATTGCTTTTAGTTGGTAATGTTTTTGCTGCTGTTTCAGATATTCCTAAGCGTCCTGATCCTGGAAATGTTTTATCTAAAGCAGGAGAAAATCTAAAAAAGTTCTTCTCAGGAAAATGGCTTCTGGACAGTAAAGAACAGCCAAAAGGAGCAACTCTTGTTACTTTCTTAAGAATATTATTTTGGATATTTTTATTCTCTGTAATTTATGGAGTTCTTCAATTCTTAGCAGGAACCCTTCCTTGGCTTACAAGACCTATACAAATATCGCTTTCAATTGTTATAACTTTAATTGCAGTATTCATGATGCCTTTTGAAGCTTTAGTTGTTGTAGCCATACAATACGGTTATATTGGGGTAATCATAATGATGTTCCCATTATATGGCGCATTAGGATGGGCAATTTATTGGTCTTATCAAGGTCCTCAGGATTTGTGGAAGAGAGCAGTAAGAATTTGTGCTCTTGCAGCTGCTTTGCTGGCATTATGGTCAACTGCTGAGCTATTCCAAGTGATTGTTGATTCTATTAATACTGTAATTCCAGGATTAACTAAAGATGGAGCAAGAGAAGGAGGAGGGTTATATTTATTTTTCCTAATTCCAATTTCATATATCAAAGATAAGGTGTTCAAATAATGGCTTTTGAAATTTTTGAAATTTTAATGCCTTGGGCAGGAGTCTTTCTTTTTGGATGGATAGTCATAGAAGTATTTGGATTCTTAGGAGAACTCTTTAAAGGCAATGGTCATGCTCCTGAAAACGAGCATAATCATGATAACTTCTTTACAAAGATGAAAAAGAAAAAGGAAGAAAAAGAAAAGCATAACGAGGAAAGAGCTCCTCACTTAAGAGAAGTTGATCATTTTCTTCAGGGAGTTAGGAGAACTCATTTAACAAGATTGAGATCTATTTTAGGAAGTATGAACACTGAGATTACAACTATTGAAGCTACTCCAGTGACTCCTGCTGCTTGGGCTAGATTGCATACTCTTGCAGAAGATGGTTTGCAAGTTAGTGGACAACTTCATGGTGATTTTAAAAAAATAGAGACTCGTGTTAGTTCTTTTGATGCTTCAAGAGTAAGAAGGTTTATAAAAATGGGCATTGCTGCTTCAGAATTATTGCATAACGATTTTGATAATCATATTAAGAAAGAAGCTGATGCTGCTGTTACAGTTTGGACTGCAGGAGGAGCACACCCTAATCCAGGACCTAAATTAGTTTCTCATATCGGAAGAATAAAATCAGCAGTTAAAAAAATAGAAAGTGAATATGTACGATTAAATCGAGAGTTAGTTCATATAGATAAAGAAGCTCGCCACGAATTAGATGCAATGCATCATTGAGATTTGATATTATTAAGAATTTCTTAAAAATAAAAAATCAAGCTACTTTTTCTTTCATATAATCCATTTGCAGTTCTTTGAATTTTTCATATTTTTCAACAATTGATCCAGGCAAACTGACTTTTGTTGATAATAATCCTTCTAGCAGTGGTATTTCAGTTCTGTTATTCACAGTAGAATAGCTATTTTGTGTGCTTATTCTTTCATATAAAGACCATTGATTAATTACATTGTAATGGCTTTCTAATCTTACTGCAAGATCATCTCTTCCAATTTTTCGAGCATATTCTGATGCAGCTTCAATCCAGTCATCTGCAAGATCTCTTGATTTTTGTTGTTTTGTCAAGTTCACTCCAGTAACTTTTCCATCTTTGGATTTATCAAGCCATAAAGTGCTTTTCATTTGCAAGAGCCATTTTGGAGCATTTGCTTTATATTGAGTGTCATTTGCTAATGTGTAAAGATCATTTATTTCTTTAGCTAATAACTGTGAAGACCTGGTGTATATTGCTTGTCCATCATTTATTAATTCATTATAAAGACCTTCAGGATTTTGGTCCATGTTTATAAGTACGTCTTTCTTAGTATGGCTCTGTTCAGGTACAGCATCAAATTTATTAGCTTCTGATGCTAAACCTGGTTTTTTTGATCGTCTAATCCTTAATTTTCTTGGTCGATTAACCGGCAGTTCTAGTTGTTCATAACTTGTATTTGAAATTGGAACAACATTGTTTTGATCATGTCTTGCAGTTCCATTTGTAGGAACAGCAGTAACAAAGTCTGTAAAGTATAATTGTCCTGAGCTGTCTTCAGATTCTAAAATTTCAACTTTCGCTCTAACAATATCATCTAATAATTTTTTTTGTGATAGAGCTAAGTTATATGTTTGAGAGCTGATTCCTTTTTGTTCTATATAATCAGATTCAGTATTTATCTCTTTAATTTCAGCTTCTTTCATTTTTTCTTTTAATTGCTTATCAAGAGTTTCGTAATTCATTACTTCGACTGTTTCTTTTGTGTAGATTAGAGCATTCCAAAAGGATTTTATTATTTTTCCTATTGCTGCTGCTGTTTCTGCAGGATACCATAGTTTTGTTTCGTCGACTGGTTCTGTTGCGTATGATATTCCTTGGGTTACAATTTTTTTTACTGTATCCTTTAAAGATCCTGCTTCAATAGTGAACAAAGCTTTATTGTACCATTTGGTTGGTTGTTCTTTTGTAAATGCGAATTCTTTAATTTTTTCAGCCGTATCATGGAATGATCCTACTTCAATGCTAATTAGTGGTTTTTCATACCATTTTGGATTTTGTGGAGTGTCTTGTAATGCAAAATCTTTTACTTTTTCTAATGTTTCTCCAATTGAACCAACTTCTAATTTAAATAATGGTTTTTCATACCATTTTGTTGGTTTTTTGTCTGTAAAAGCCCATCTCTTGAATGTAGGCATTTCATACCATTTGTGTTGTCTTGTTTGAGTTTCTAATTGACTTTCAGTAGCTTCATCTAGATCTTCTACTGTGAATTCTACTTTAATTTCATCATTATCATGTTTACCATTACCGTTTCTATTCCATAATCCGTTAATCTTCTGCATTAAGCTCATTTTGTTCCCCATAAACTATAGTTATTTTTGAGTATTTATTATTTTCTATGTTCTGGAGATAATAACACTATATAAACCTTTCTATTGTTACCATTAATCAATAGTTATTATAATCGATCTTGCTTATGTGCTGGTCCTTGCTGACCTTTATGAGGTTATCAACAAATGTCTCTATCTTGTGTTCATGGCTTACAATTATTATCTGATTCATATTAAGCTCATGAATAACATCTTTAAGCTTGTCCAATTGTTCTGCGGAGAAGCCATCTGTCGGCTCATCTAATATTATTATGTTTTTTGTCTTTATATTACTAACGATATCATTAACCACTTTATTGAGCGCAAGCCGATAAGCAAGAGCTAAACTTGTTTTTTCTCCTCCTGAAAGATTAGAAAGTTCAGTTTCATAATTGTTCTGCTCCAAGATAGGAGTAAACTCATCATCTAGTCTCACCTGAACATTTTCGTCTTCAACCAATAAGCTGAACCATTTGTTGAATAATTCTGAGAACTCTCCATGTATCCTTGACATTATATGCTTTTCAATATTGTCTATTAACGGTATGAACTGTTTTTGCATCCATTCTTGATTTACGCTGAGAATGTTTTTTTTAGTAATGGCTCTCTGTTTTTCTTTTATTTCAATTTCTAGATTGTCAATAATTGATTGAATGGACAATGATTCTGATTCGATTTTTGCTCTATCAATTTCAAGACTCTTAAGATCTTCAAGATTTTTTTCTTGTTCTTTTTTCTTTTCTAGAATTTTCTGGCTGACTGAATTTAGGTTTTCTAAAAAAGGTTTTAAAGAATCAATTTTTTCATTAATCTTAATGATTTCTTCATCTATCTCGCGTATTAATTTTTCTTCCAATGTTTTTCGAGTTTCTAATTGAGATAATTCCAGATTAAAAATCTTGATATTTCTTATTGCTTCCAGTTTTTTAGAAAGGTCTTCTGATCTTATTTTTAATGAATTCAAGTCCAGCTCAAGTTTTTTTTGCAGTTCAATCTCGCTTTTCTTTATTTGTTCAGAATATTCCAAGGATTCTTTTTTTCTATTAGAAAGATCATTAATTATGAGAGATTCAGAGGATATTTCTTTCTCTATGATTTGAAGCTCCCTTTCTTTTTTCAATATATCATCGTACTGGATTTTTAAACATGTTTTTTCTTGGTTTTTGTTTTTTAATTTTTCTTGGCTTTTCTGTAGATCTTGATTTATTAGCCCGATTTTTTTATTCAAATCTTCTGTTATGTTGTGCTTATGATTATTGTCAACTTTCTGCAGGCATAAGGGACAGTCTTTCAAAGAAGAGATGTTGTTAAGGGATTTTTTTAATTCTTCAAGCGTTTTTATTAATTGGATCTCAAAAGCATTGATCCGAGCAGTTTCTAAATTTATATTATTGATATCATCAAAAATCTTATCTTTATTTTTTATTGAATCTGAAAGTTCAGGAATTTTTTGTTTTTTAAGATTGATCAAAGATATTTTTTTGCCTGATTCAGTTGATTGAAGTTCATTTTCATTTATTTTTTTATTATAAAAAGCAATAGCATCAGATATTTTTTTCTTGTCAGATTGAGCTGATTTTATGACGCTTTCTATTTCAATCCGTTCTTTATCAATATTTCGTTCAATATCTTCTTTATAATCTTGATAGTTGTCAATGTTTTTCAGTTCAACTGCCTTTTTTAATATTTCTAGTCTGCTTGAGATGTTTGAATGATTTTTTTCAATATCTGAAATGTTTTGAGTTTTTTTTAATATGATATTTTCTTTATCTTTTATCCTGATTTTTGATATTTCGATTTCTTTGGCTGAATCGTTGATCTTTTTCATTTCGTCTTCAATATCAGATAATTCTTTATTTGTTTTGTAAATCATTGTTTGTTTATTTTCTTCGGATTTCTTAATCTCAGACATTCTTTTTTTTATTGCTGAAACTTTTTCTTTTAATTCTGAAGACTGTCTTATTTTTTCATTCATACCTTCTGATTTGGCATCCAGAATTCTTATTTCCTCGCGCATTTTTTTTGAGACTATTGAAGCATTGTTTGTTATTCTCTTGTATTTGTCAATATCAAAAACTTTTCTTAATGTTTGCACTCGCTCTTCAGAGTCTTTGAATAGTATTGATTTCATTTCTTCTTGAGGAGTATAAACTGTGAATCGATAAATCAGATCATCTCCTTTTCCAAGCATATCTGCAGGATAACCTAGAATTTCATACACTCGGGTTCTTAGTTCAGTTGGAGAAAATTCAGTCTTGATTCCATTGATGATTATAAATCCATTTTCTTGTTTTATTCCAGCATTGGTCTTTTTCAGGAATCTGCCGATTATTACATCTTTATTTTCAATTTCAAAGCATAATTCCACACTTCCAGACTTTGCTCCGTTTCTTAAGAGTGAAGAACTTGAAAGAGCTGCTTTTTTTGTTCCAAAAAGCGCAAATTCTATTCCTATTAATATGCTGGACTTTCCTGTTCCTATATCTCCTGACAGCAAACTAGAACCTTTTGGAAACTCAATTAAAGAATCAGTATAGCTTCTGATATTTTTTAATCTGATGCTTTTTATTAACATTAAAAATAGGGAATTTCTGAGAGTTAAAAAGGTTTTGAATTTGCGGAGTTATTTGACTTTCTCATATTCTCTGAATGTGAATTTTTCAAATTCTTCTTCTCGACAAACTTGCCATTCTTTTTCTGAAAATTCCGGGAATTTTGCATCTCCTTCATATTTTCCTTTGACATGGGACAAATATAGTTTATTTGCAAGTTTCAATCCTTCTTCATAGATTCTTGAGCCTCCACAAAGAAATATTTCTTTTCCGTATTTCTTGCCTGCTTCAATTGCTTCTTTTAAAGCAGGATAACATTCAACTCCATCTATTTTTTGTCTTGTAACAACAATGTTATATCTTTTTGGGAGCGTTTTCGATCCAAGAGATTCAAAAGTTTTTCTTCCATAAATTATAACATTCCCCTCAGTGTATTTCTTGAAAAGTTTAAAATCTTCAGGAATGTGCCAAGGTATTGTATTATTATTTCCAATGACTTTGTTTTCTGCAACTGCTGAGATTATTATGATGTTTGTCATTTTTATCGTTTCAATATTTTTTAACACCTGTTAAATAAAATTAACAAGTTTTTTTAAATCATCTGTCAAACCGCAATCGGCGCCTTAATAGGTGGCCATGGATCATATCCTTCAAGCTCGAAATCCTCATATTTAAAGTCAAAAATGTTTTTGACATCAGGATTTAATTTTAATTTTGGCAGATTTCTAGGGGTTCTAGAAAGTTGTTCATGCACTTGATTCATATGGTTGTTATAAATATGCACATCTCCGAAAGTGTGTATAAATTCTCCTGGTTTTAATCCAGTTACTTGCGCCATCATCATCGTGAGCATGGAGTAAGATGCAATATTAAATGGAACTCCTAAGAATACATCAGCGCTTCTCTGATATAATTGACAGCTTAATTTTCCTTCAGAAACATAGAATTGGAATAAAGAATGACATAAGGGAGGAGAGCTTGTTTTTGCTGTTATCAACTGTTGAATATCTGCAACATTCCATCCAGAAACAAGGATTCTTCTAGAGTAAGGATCTTTTTTTATCAAATCAACAGCATTTTGTATCTGATTTATTTTTTTCCCATCAGAAGTTTCCCATCTTATCCATTGTTTTCCATAAACAGGACCTAGGTTGCCGTATTTTTCTGCAAAAGAAGCATCATTCTTTATTTGTTCAACAAACTCATCCATTTTTTTAGTCCATTTTTCTGAGTACATGGGATATTCATTTTCAAGATTGTTAGATTTTAGATAATTCTGAAAAGGCCATTCATTCCAGATTTTTACATTATTATCAACCAGATATTTTATGTTTGTATCACCTTTCAAGAACCAAAGTAATTCGTGAGTTATTCCTCGCAGGAAAACTTTCTTTGTTGTCAAAAGAGGAAATCCTTTTTCTAGGTCAATTCTCATTTGGTATCCAAAGGTGCTTGTGGTCCCAATTCCTGTACGGTCTTCTTTTTTGACTCCTTTCTCAAGAATGTGTCTTAGTAAAGCATG
>CAZDUE010000003.1:2608-14477 GCA_964508575.1 uncultured Methanosarcinales archaeon | reverse complement strand
ATCCCCCTTATTTTTAAGATCTTATGTTTTTTTATTTTCTCAGCAGATATGTGAATTTCTAAAGAACTTATATAGTTTTCGGAGTTCTTGGATTTTTTCTATTTTGATTGTTATGTTATAACAAGTTATTTATAGTTTTTGTATTGTTAACCATGTTATGAGTAATGATATTGGAAAAAATGATGATGAAAAAATTTCAGATAATCCAAAAACTCTCCTTATGCTGTCAGGCGGCTTTGACAGCGCTGTTGCTGCTTATCTTATTAATAAAGAATATGAGGAAAAAACAAAAAAAAAGTTCGAGATTATTGCGCTTCATTTTTCTCTAGAGCCATTCACAAATAATTCTCCTGAAATAAAGAGCAGAGAATTGTGCAAAGTTTTAGGAATTAAAAGATTAATTGTGATAAAACATGGTAATCAGCATTCTGAGATTGTCAAGAATTGCGAGCACAAATATTATTATGTTATTTCGAGAAGATTGATGTACAAGATAGCAGAGCAAATTGCTATAAGAGAAAACTGCAAATTTATTATAAATGGCGAGAATTTAGGGCAAGTTGGCAGTCAAACATTAGAGAATATGGATGTTATTGATAAGGCAGTTAATCCTAGTGTTCCAATTTTACGTCCACTATTATGCTTTGATAAGAACGAAATAATTAAAATTGCAAAGAAAATAGGAACTTATGAGATTTCTAAAGGTCCTGAGATGTGCTCAATCTTAGGACCAAAACATCCTGCTACTAAATCTAGACTCCATATAATTGAGAATGAAGAGAAAAATATTAATGTTGAAAGAATGGTTCGAGAGTGTTTGGAGCAGGTTTAAGTTAGTAAGGATTTCTTATTTTTAAATTTTTTATATTTTTAAAGTCCTTAACATTTCTTGTGAGTAACTCTGCATTATAAATAATTGCAGAAGCAGCGATTATAGCGTCCGGAACATCTAAACCATATTCTCTTATTATATCTCCTGCTAAAACAGCTATTTGATTAGTTACTTCTATTTTATTAAACTGGTGCAAAAATTGAATTAGCATCTCTTTTTTCTTTGAATCATTGCATTCTTTGCCAGCTATTAGTTCTGTTTCAGTAACTGCCGAAAATATTATATCAGGACTTCCTCTTATGGATTTAAAAAATTCGATAGATGGGGGATGCCCTCTGAAATGGTCTATGAACATATCTGTATCTAATAACCTAATCTTTCTCGTCTTTTCTTCCATGTTGCTCTTAACCTCTTTTTGTATTCAATTCCAGTTTCTTTAATATTCCACATACCTGCTGTTTTTTCAATGATATCATCCTCCAATTTTAAGATGTTAATTTTATCTCCATCTATTGTGAATAAGACTTTATCTCCTTCTTTCAATTTTCTTATTTCTCTCACGTCCTTAGGTAGAGTTATCTGGAAGTTTCTGGTTAATTTCGCAATGCCCATAGGACATATAATGGTAAGACTACTATAAAAATCTATTGTTTTTTACTAGAAAAAGTTAGTAATTTTTTCGGTTGTATTGGAAATCTTTCACGCATCTGTTTCCAATTCTCTTATTCTTTCTCTTATTGAAGTTATTGTTCTGGAGTTATCATGCTGATCAAGAAGTGTTCCGCACTCTGGACAACGGAAATTAAAGTTAACAGAACTGTCAAAGTCTAAACGAGTGCATAAATTTTTACACATGTAAAATGAATTTTGGTTATCTTCCTCATGCTTCAGCCGTTCTTTTAATTTCTCTAACTTTTGAGTTTTCATTGATACAATTAATTCTTTTACTCTGTTCTTGTTGAATGTCCAGTAGCTTATGTACCATCCCTTTTCTCGATCTTTTTTTCTGTAGTAAGTAGCTAAATTATGATTGAACAATTTGTATAGAATATTTCTAGTTTCATGTATTTCTTTTTTAGTTGCTTCAGCTATTTTAAATTCAGAGATATTTTTTTTGCCCTGTAAATAATTTACAATAGGGATTGCTTCTTCTCCTGCTAATTCCATAACAGTGGCTGATATTCGTTTGTTTGTAAGTTTCATTTTAATAAAATAATCCTACACTTTCGAGTCCAAGAGAGGAAAAAGAGGTGCAAACCTCTCTCGCTCAAAAGGTAGGAAAATTAATATGAGAAGCTCCTTGCCTTTTGTGACATAAAATCAGACTATTATAATCTGTCTTATTATCCCGGTTGTTCCGGTTCTACCCCCTTCTTCTATTTATGAACATACTCCTATATAAAGTTTTTGTTTGTGAAAAATAGAAAAATGGTAAGATGAGTGTTAATTAGCTTTTTATTTAAATTCAAAGTATTTTTTAGTCTTTTTTTAGATTTATTATTCTTTTTCAGTATTTAAATTGAATTTAAAGCATTTTTAATTCTTCTTTTACCTTTAGAATTCATTAAACTCTTATTTTTCCATATTGAAAATAATTAAGACCTTTTTCTTATAACTTTTCATAAAGTCCTGAGTAAAGTTCATATACTTTGATGATTTTTCAGAAATATGATTGAAATTAATGGATCTTATTTTGAAGGAGGAGGTCAAATAGTAAGGACTTCTCTTGCGCTTAGTACAGTAACTGGAAAATCAGTCAAGATTTATGATATCAGAAAAGGTCGAGAAAAACCAGGGCTTAAGCCGCAGCATATTGCTTGTATAAAAGCTCTTGAGCAGTTATGTAATGCACAAGTGAAAGGAGTCTACGAAGGTTCTGAAGAGCTTGAGTTTATTCCTGGAAAAATACAGAGCAAGAAGCTTGAGCTAGACATAGGAACTGCTGGCTCAATAACTTTAGTTCTTCAATCTTTACTGTTTCCGTGCATGTTCTCTGACAAAAAAATTGAGTTAATAATCAAAGGAGGGACTGACACTAAATGGAGTATTCCTTATGATTATTTTGCTCAAGTTCTTATTCCATATATACAAAAATTCTGCCATGTCGAGTCTTCATTATTATCTCGAGGGTATTATCCAAGAGGTCAAGGGTCTGCCAGTCTTGTTTTTAGACCAAAATATAAGCTTAAAGATTTTGATAATTTTGATGATTTAGTTAGTGAAATTAAAAAAGTTGATGAAAATCGTCTAATGAAAGTTTCTAGAGGAAAACTACTTGTGATAAAGGGAATTTCTCATGCTTCCAGTAATCTTGAAGGTTCAAAAGTTGCAGAACGACAGGCAGATTCTGCAAAATCTTTTCTCAAAAGTTCAGACGTTCCTATTTCGATTCAATCTCAGTATTACAAGACAGAATCTCCTGGCTCTGGGCTTGTGTTATGGGCTCTATTTTCAGATAATAAAGATAGTTCAGAAATGAATGCAGAAAATCCTATCATTATCGGAGCGGATTCTCTTGGAGATAAAAACAGATCTTCTGAGACCATAGGAATAGAAACAGCAAAAAAGCTTAAAATTGCAATAGATTCAGGATGCTCTGTTGATGCATATCTTGCAGATAACTTGGTTCCTTTCATGATATTTGGAGGAAAAATAAATTGTCAAGAGATTACAAATCATTGCAAAGCTAATGTTTATGTCGTGAATAGTTTCTTCCCTGGAAGGATAAGAATAGAGAACAATATCATTACTTCTGATTAGTTTTTTGATGATTTTTTTTATCGATCAATAAGACCTAGATTTATTTTATTATAAAGATCATAAATCTTGACATAAAGCTCTTTTTTCTTCACAGTATCCAGATCATCATAAAGTTCCTGTATTTCTTTGTATATTTCGCTGGCATCTTCATAATGTCCTGATCCTACAAGCTTATCGCATTCATCAATTAGTTCGTTTATCTCTGATGAAGTGATTTTTTCTTTTACAGCGGGTCTTTTTATGTCCAATAATAAGTCAATTTGCTTGTCAAGATCTTTTTCTTTGTTCCTGATCTCAGTTTCTTTGTTTCTGAGTTTTTCTTCCCATAGTCTTAGTTTTTCTTCTTTTTTCTGGAATTCAATTATTGTTTTCTGCTTATTATTGTATTTGTTCTGTATATCTTTTAATTGTGATTTTAACTCATTCATACTCTTAAGTGCATTTTCTCTTTGTTCTATTTTTTTAAGCTCATCTTTTATTTGCTTCTCAATTTGTGCAATGCTTTTTAATTTCAGAGTAATCTCTTTTTCAACAGTTTTTCTTTTTTCTGCCATGTAAGTGTCAGCTTCTTTTTTTGCTTCCAATGCTTCTGATAGCTTCTTGTCGGACTTTAGCTCTTTATCATTCAAGTCTTTAGCATGGCTCATTAATTCAAGTTCTTTTCCTTTCAAAGTCTTTTCTTTTACTCGTAATTCTATTTCTGAATCATTGAGCTTTTTTTCCCAAGATCTTAATTTTTCTTGGTCTGCTTTTATCTGTGCTTCATTTTTCGTGATATTATTCTCACGATTTTCCAGTTCTTTTAATATTGATTTTCGGTCTTCTGTTGTTTTTTCTATTCTGTCGATTTCATTCTGTCTCTTCATTAAACTATCTTTCATGCTCTGTACTTGTGATAACTGTTTTTCAAGGGCTTTTTCTCTCTGCTGAACATTATTTTCAAGTTTTTTCAAAGATTCTTCTTTTTCTGAGCTTCTTAAATTCAAGCTCTTTGATATTTCTTCTTTTTTTGCAATCTGCTGTTCTCTTATCTTTAAAGATTCTTCAAACTTCTTGTTCTTTGATATTTCAGCATTCAGTTCCATGAATTTTTTCTTAAGATCATTTTCCTTATTTTCTAATATCTTTATTTTTTGTTCAACTTCTGTCTTCAATCCGTAAATTTTTTCGCTTTTTTCTGCAAGTTTGAAATCTATTTTTTTATGAAGTTTGCTTCCTTCTTTTTGTATAAGCTTTGAGTCATCTGAATTTTTCGAACTATCTTGTTTGTTCATAAAACTCGAGAAGAATCCTTTTGATTCTGATACGGTTTTTTCATCTTTTGCTGCTTTTTGAGATTCTTGTTTTTCAAAGAATTTTGGTGCTGAAGGTGCTTGCAGCCCCATTATTCTTTTATTGTTCTGAACTTTCAAGCTTGGTTGATTGCTTTTAATGTCTGTTTTTAATTCAGAATTTTTAGATTCCAACAATGTCCAGAAAAATCCTTTTTTTTCAGTTGTTTTTGTTGGTTGTTTCAGCGCAAATTGAGGTGCTTTTGGAATCATTGGCTGTTTTGTCTGTGTTTTTTGTACTGGAGTAGAAGGAAGTTTTTTTATTTCTTGAATTTGAGTTTTTGCTGGTGTTGTTTCTTTTTTCTTGAAGATGTTTGATAAGAAATTTTCTTTTTTTACTGGTGAACTGAAAGATGGTGCTTTTGGCACAGGCAAGTTCATCTTTTTTGGAATCATGTTTAGATCTTGCTTTTTTTCAGAAATCTTATTTTCTTTAAGCTCTGGCTTTTTTATCTGGGCGATTGGCATAGCCGGAGCATTTAATACTGTGGATTTTGGCTTAAACAGTTTAGAGAAAAATCCTTCTTCCTGTTTTTTTGTTTCAATTTTTAAAGATTCCAAAGGTGGAATGGGCAAAGATTTCAGAGATTTATCTTGTTTTGATTGTTTTTCTTTAGATTTCTGATTACTTTGAGTGTTTAGTTTCACTGGTGCTCTCCCCCGATCATCCTCCTTGAACTGCTTTGGTGGTTCAGGAGGCATTAACTTAAGCTCCATTGCTAGTTTTTAGGGATGCTCCATTTATATACTTTTATCTTACCTTTAAAATAGTGATTTTGAAATTTCATTAAATTCGTATGTGCATAGCATCCTAAGGTCAAAATTCAATAATGAAAATTATCGACGAGCGTTACTGGGGGATGTCCCTTACGGGGAAGTAGCTCCTTATTGTGTCTCGTCTGGAATTTTGAAGATTTTATGCACATACTTAAATTCTTAGTTTTTTATTTGTTATTGAGCGAATGGCATCGCAACCTTTTTAAATAGGTTCTTTATCCTGCTGGTTTATGGCAAAACTTTGTACATCTTGCAAAACAAATATTTCGAATATGACTGGTTCAACTAAATTTCAATGTCCTGGCTGTTCAAAGCATGAAATAGTCAGATGTTCTAAATGCAGAGCTTTATCTGCTAAATATTCTTGTCCTGGCTGCAATTTTGTAGGTCCTAATTAGGTGAACAATGGCAACAGTTATTGTAACTTTAAAAATCATGCCTGATAGTACTTCTATAGACTTGGAAGTTCTTAAAACTAAATCTTGCCGATTGATAGAAAGCATGTCTGGAAAAGTAGAGCAAACTTCTTTAGAGCCAGTTGCTTTTGGCCTTAAATCTTTAAAGATTGTTTATGCTGTTGATGAAAGTTCAGGAGATACTGAAGTTCTTGAGAATAAAATTGCAGATATTGATGGAGTTCAATCAGTGTCTGTTGCTGGAGTTTCAAGAGCTTTAGGATGATTAAAACAAGCTAAATCCAAAAAATCTTATATTTTCTAATCAAATATTCTCTTGATTTAGTTTTCAGATTATGCATTCCGAATCCTGATTGGACGCTGATTATTTTTTTATCGTCAAGATTGATCAATATGATCCCTGCATCATGAGGACAAGGATTTTTGTCTGGAACAGAGATGTCAAATATTACGTCAATATCTCTTAATTCATTATTCAGCAGATCAAGAACTCTTTGATAATGCAAAATGATGCTTCTTGATTCTTTATTTTTAATTATGATTAATGTGAGCATTGACATGACAGTTAATTAGAGTTTCTTCTTAATATATTTTTGCTAGAAAAAACCGGACATTTTCCGACGATGATGTAAGTATTTCGAAAATTTCAGAATCAGTTAAAAATTATTGCGTTATCATTAAAGAATTGTTTGAAATTTTTTTAGATTTATTATTTGAAAATGTTTGATACTATTCCTTTAGCGATTTTGTATCCACCTACTGCCAAAGCAGCTCCTGCAACTGCAAGGATTCCGCCATAGACTGCAGTATCTGAGTCAAAACTTATTCCGTGATTGTAAAGATTTAAAGTATCTTTAGCGATTTCATGGTCGTAATTTTTTATGAATTCCCATAATCTCCAAGGAGTTTCTGCGTCTTTTATTGCAATGAATGCTGTTTTCAAATCATTATATCTTTCTACTAAATTAACGATTCCTGGATTATTTTGCATTGCATGATGCGCTTCGCTAACATGTCCGTGTAATTGATCCAGGTATTGATTTAAAAATTGAGGCACTTGAGTTCCTAAATATCCGCCAATTCCTGCTCCAGTTACTCCTACTGTTCCAGTAGCTAATGTATCGAGACATCCTAAACATCCGCTTCCTTGAGCATTTTCAACATTATCATCAATTGTCATAATTCTCTATAATAAATTAGCAAGTATATAAACTTTTTGTTTTGTAACCACTAAATAGGAGTTATGAATTCAATCGTCGGATTTAAAAATCAAAAATGCTTTTTTGATCATTATTATACCTTTCAAGATATTTGGGAGGGTTTATTGCTCTATACTCAAAACCCCAGTCTGTAAGCATTTTCAAAGAATTAGGCGATATTTTAGGACTTGCTATTATTCCTCGGACTTTGGAAATTCCTTTAGCTTCTTTTATTTTTTCAACATACCTTCTGAGTTGAGTGACAGCTCCAAGATCTGCGTTGTATCTCTTACATTCAACTACAACTAAAGTATTGTCCTTATCATAACCAAAGACATCGATAAATCCATATTTTGTATGTTCTTCCCGGGATAATGGCTTGAATCCTTTCTCAATAAGCTCTGGTTTTGCGTATATCATGTCGCTCATATCTTTTTCTGATCCCGATAATTGTATCTTCTGATGATCCTCTAAAAGATAAGATTGAAAACAGTAAATCTGAGTTGCTTTAATATCAATATATTCTTTTTTATGAACATCAGAACTATTGATAAATAAACAGTTTTCATGTTTTGATACTGAATGTATTGCTCCTTCTTTCATATAATTGACAGGAGCGCTTCCTTTTGGCTGATGAATTAAAAAAGTTCCATCTGGCTTTATTATTAATATTCTGTCACCTTCAGGAGTGAAGCTTTCAGCTCTTCCAGAATACCAGACTTCGCATCTGCATGCTATCATTATGCATTCTTTTTTTTCAATTGCTTCCTCGATCTTGTAGTGAGCATAGCTTAGATTTATCATATTTATTTATCCACCCTGACAATGTAAAATAGAAATCAAAGTTTATTTATAGATTTTGTGAAAAATGTTTGTCCTATCCAGAGTTGTTGTTTTTCATAACATCCTTAACAGCTATCTTAATGTCTTTAATTCCAGCGTTAGTTCTTATTCCGTCTCCTGAAAAGTTGGTCGGAGCTGTTTTGAATCCTTTTGACTTGAGTTCATTGATGATATCAAGAGTCTTAGGCGAATGAGTTTTCAATCTGCTTGATATTTTATGCAGACTGTAGAATCCGACAGAATTCATTTTTGATTCTTTATTAATTATGTCAATCATATTGTAAATGTCTGAAAATTTTAGCACATTATTTGTTTTATTTTCTTTTTTCATTCTACTGGTTAATTTAGAATCCCATAATTTTCCAATCCATAATGGTCCTGAATATTGCATTTCTTTGCCGCAGCAGTTTATTCTATTATTATCAGAAACTTCACGATTCATGCATTCTTTACAGTAATGAAAATATTTGTGCTGTTTCCATATTTTATCAACTCGTTTTTTCCCTTTAACAACTCGGAAATATATTCTGGAATAATGTAAAGTTGCGTGCGAAAACACAGGAATTAATGTTTTATCATACATCGCTCCAATTAATTGGCATCGTCTGATGAGTATCCTGATTCCTATTTCATGCATCATGTAATTTCTCAAAGGAATCGCCCAATATTTTCTTAAGCATGCAGATCTATAAGTTCCTGAAAGTGCCGAAGTATCTGTTGCTGTTAATGCTAATATTCCAGATCTTGATATTCTTGATATAGCAGATTCTAAAAACTTAATAGGGCTTCCAAACGGGTCTATATCAATATAATTGAAACCTTTTGAATCTAATAAAAATAGGTTGGCATCAGAATTGTACAATTTTATTTTATTTTTAGCCGAGATTATCTTATTGAGCTTCAGATTTTCTTTAATTAATTTGATTGATTTTTCAGAAAGATCGTTTATATGAATTTCTTCAACTTTCTTGGTTTCAAGAAGAAATCTTAAACTCCTTATTCCAGTTCCTCCCATGATATCTGCGATTAGTAATTTTTCTTTTCCTTTCTCTGAAGGGTAAACATCTAACGAGTTAAGAACAAGAACTGCAATATCTCTGTTGTTCTTCATATCTGGATTATAGAAAACATCCATATCTCTGCTTATTTTCTCAGTATTTGGAACTTTTATGATCGCTTTTCCTTCGGTTATAGTTTTCATTCGATATGGAATTAAGATGGTTCTTTAAAATCATTTCGGATTATCATAGATGTAACACAAAAATTTTTAAACATCTATTCACAAAATAGAGTTATGGCTTCGCTTATGAAACTCCTTCCAGGAATATCCGCAGTTGATCTTGCTATTTACATTAGAAAAGAAGATACTCTGATAATTGCAGATCTTCATATAGGTTATGAGCAGAAAACAAGGATGCGAGGACTGCTAATCCCGTTCAACCAGCTTAAAGAATTGATAAAAAGGTTCGAGAATGTTCTTAATCTCTTGAAAAAAGATAAAGTCAAGCGCATAGTTATTAATGGTGATCTAAAGCACGAGTTTGGTTCAATAACCAGCCAAGAATGGAATGACATTCAGAAGTTCATTGAGTTTCTCCAGTCAAAGTCTGAGGAACTAGTTATTATTCAGGGAAATCATGATGTTATTCTAGAACCAATAACAAAGAAAAAAGAAATAAGCATTCTTGAGTATTTGATAATTAACGATATCCTTGTTATTCATGGTAATTATATTCCAGAGCATCTTCCTAAAGGAATAAATACAATAATCATAGGTCATGAGCATCCTGCTGTTAGTTTTAAAGATCGTCCCTCAGAAAAGTTTAAATGCTTCCTTCTTGGAAAATGGAACAGAAAAAATTTGATTGTTCTTCCATCATTTTTCTTGATAAATCCAGGAACTGATATAACTAAAGAGAATTTCATAAGTCCTTTCTTAAAAGATATCAAGAATTTTGAAGTTTTTGTTGTCGAGGAAAAAATAAGAAAGTTTGGTAAGGTTAAGGATGTTATGAAGTTATGATTCCTTCAACAGTAAATTTCTTAAATAAATCATATAATCAACATATTATGAAAAGATTGATAATTATTTTTTTGGCAATGATGATTATTTTGAGTGGTTGTAATAGTAATATTTATTCTAAAGAAAAAATTGGAAATCAAAGAGCTGCTCCATTTGATCCAGTCGATTGTCCTGATATTAAAAGAGTGGACTATGAGAAGTCATATACTGGATCGTTGATAGATACGCATATACATATTGCCCCAATTCCTGATGGTCCTATTGATGAAAAGACGGACAGGCCGACAATGGGAGTTAATATTAAAATTGCAGATTATGTGTGCATGATGGATGTTGAAGGTACAAGTAAAGTCTTTGCATTTTTTCCTGTCTGGGATCCTATTCCTGAAATGATTGATGTTGTGAATAGAACTCTGGAAAAATATCCTGGTCGATTTGTTCCTTTTATCATGCCTCCAGATCATGATGATAGATTGAATGGATTTCCAACTGTAGATGCTGATAAGCTTTCAGAAATGTTAAAAGTTAACCCAGGACTCTTTGATGGTTACGGTGAGATTGGATTATATGCTCGAGGAGATCACGGAGGTCCAAAAGGAGCTCTTGCTCTACTTCCTGATTCAAAGAGAATGCTTGAGATTTATCCAATAATAAGAGAGAATAATCTTCTTGTCTATGTTCATCTTGGAGAAGGACAGAAAGAAAGTTTTGAAAAAGTGATAGATGCAAATCCTGATATTAACTTTATTTGGCATGGAGATCAGTTAGTTAAGATTAGATCAGATGGCACTGAGGATCTTGCAGACATTGAAGAAATATTATATGCGCATTCTAATGTTTATTATGGAGTTGACGAGTTATACGGTGGAATATGGTTAATCCGTCCAGAAGTAAGCAAAGAAGAATTTCTTTCACATTTTAAGGATTACGAACCATTGCTTAAAAAAGATATAGACCAATGGAAAGGTTTTATTGAAAGACATCCTGATCAAGTATTATGGGGAACAGATAGAGGATGGAGTTCTCCGTGGTCTGTAGATCCAGAAGTTGCAATTACACTTAATCGTTATAGCCGTGCTTTTATTGGACGGCTTAATCCTGATGTGCAGGAAAAGTTTGCTTATAAAAATGCAGAGAGATTGATTAATTATAGTGGCAGAAAATGATAAATCTCAAACTCCCCAGACCGGATTGTTTTTTCTCTTTATTTCTGCGATTTCTTTAAGAACTTCAATCTCGTCCTTTTTCAGATATTTTTTCAGTGTTTTAAGTTTCCTGAAATCGGCTTCATTTATTGACGAGTATATCATATCTCCTTCTTTTATTTGTCTGCCTACAATTACATTTGAAAGTGAAATAGCCACTTGTTTTCCTGATTCAACCTCAGATATTCCTTCATTATTCTCTTGTATTCCTTTTATTTCTGAAATTTCAATACCTTTAGAATTCATCACAGGAGTTCTTGTTTTTATTTTTCCAACAAGTATGTCTGTTCCTACAACAGCAGGATTGCTTTCGCGGAATACATAGCCGTGCATTATCTGCATTTTGCATGGTCTTACCAGAGTATCAAGCTCTTGTGCTTCGATTCTTTTTTTCTCTTCTTCAGTCCATTTTTTATAATCTTCTATTATTCTGTAAATCACATTGTTTGTTATTACTTTAGTTCTGCTTGATTGGTTTTTTAC
>CAZDUE010000003.1:0-2592 GCA_964508575.1 uncultured Methanosarcinales archaeon | reverse complement strand
TTCTTCTGAAGCATTAACATTGAATCCCAGAATAACTGCATAAAATGGAGATACATCATAGTTTGTTTCTGCATCTGCCATATCACGCTTGCTTATTTCACCAATTGATGCTTTTCTTATTGGTATCTTTTCTTCTTTCAATAGTTTCTCCATTGCTTCTAAACTTCCAAGAGTGTCTGCTTTTATCAAAATTCCTTCTTTCTCAGTCTTTAGTAGTATGCTTTCAACGTCTTTCTGGATTTCTTCTGCAATTTTGTGAGCTTCTGAATTATTGTTAACTCCTCTTAGTGGCATTCCTGCAACAATTTCTTTAAAGTCAGGTGATGAAAGTTTTATTCCAGCAGCAGCTATTACTTCGCGGACTGACTTAAATTTTGTTTTCTTATCGCTTATTTCTGATAATGGTTCTGGTTCAAGTAATGCTTTTACTTTTGCAATTGTTGCCTTTTCAATTCCTCCAATAACTACTGTATCTCCAACTTTTAAGCTTCCATCATAAAGTATTACGTCAACAGTCACTCCAAGACCTTTTTCTTCTTTAACTTCAAGAATGGTCCCTTTTGCATTTCCTTCGTGATATTTTATTTTATTTTCCAAATATTTTTGTGAAAGTCCAACTAGAAACATCAGAAGTTCTGGAATTCCTTCTCCTGTTTTGGCACACGTAGGAACTATAAGAACTTGTTTTGTAAAATCATCAACTCGGTCATAGCGTTCAGAATTTATTCCTAATTCAGACAATTTTCCTACAATTTCGTAAAGTTTTGTTTCTAATAAAGTTATTACTTCATGCTTTTGGCTTTGAATGTTTTCAGCCATGTTCTTTTCTGAATTGCTATGCCATCCTGGAATTAAGTCTACTTTGTTTGCTGCAACAACAAAAGGTGTTTTATAGCTTTTTAAAATCTCAATAGCTTCAATTGTCTGCATTTTCACTCCTTCTTTTATGTCTATTACTAAGATAGCAATGTCCGCGAGATTTCCTCCTCTCTTTCGTAAATTAGTGAATGCAGCGTGTCCAGGAGTATCGATAAAAAGCAGTCCAGGAACTTTTAATTCTATTTTGTGTTTTATAAGTAAAGGATCGCATATTCTTTTAATGGCAATAGCAGGAACAGAGCTTGCACCAACATGTTGCGTTATTGCTCCTGCTTCCCTATCTACTACTGTAGTTCTTCTTATGAAATCTTGGATTCTTGTTTTTCCATGATCAACATGCCCCATTACTGAGATTAGAGGATGTCTTATCTTGGAGGTATCATGATTTTCATTATCTTCATGTTCTTTATTGCTGTGAGTCATATCCAGAAGGAGTTTTCAAAGGGTTTTAAATGTTTTTGTAAAAATTCTCGTTTTGGCAACATCTCTTTTTGGAGATTTTTTAGCTATTGACCATAAAAATTTAAATGTGCTCCTGTTGCTTTCAGCTACCTCTTGGTCCTTAATTAACAAGCCGAAAATTGGATTAGACCAAATAAAAATCGCTGTTTTGTTACCATATGTCCAGGTTGATATTTTTGAGATAAATGATCTTTGAACTAAACGGTAAGATTCAGTTTTTGCAGTTTTAAAATTGCTTTTTTCATTGCAAATCAGTTTTCCTTTTATTCCTGCCCTCTCAATTTTGCTTAACCATTGAAGTGTATAATCAGGTATTTCAGTGAAAAATTTTTCAACCTCTCCAATAAATGTGTAATTTTTACCTTCTCTGAGAATATCTTTCATGATCGTTTTTAGCCCTTCTTTACCCTGGTATAGTTCTGCCTTTGTTTCTGCTCGAGGTATTTTATTTAATTCCTCTAGTTTTGGAATAATCTTTTCAGCCTCTTCCAACTTGAGTTTTAAATCATCCTTAATCTTATTTGGATTAGATCCGTTAAAATATTTTACATTGTTTCTTATTGCAGAACTAACCATGCCCTTAGATGTCAGTAAAGATAAGTATCTGTAAGTTGTAGCTCTGTCTATTTGAGTTTCTTCAGATATTTTTGAAGCAGTGGCAGAACCATATCTTAGCAAAGCAATGTAAATTTTAGATTCTTGTTTTGATAGCCCTAAACTGTTTAAGAATTCAATCATGATTTGTGAAAAATAATTAATGATATTTAAACTTGTTGTTTATTTTGAACTACAAATGTTTATTATTAAAAGAAGAATCCTTTTGTTTGGTGATAAATATGCCAAAAGGATACACAAAAAAAGCATTAAGAGCTATATGCCAGATGACTGAAGCATTTTATAAAAATGATTCTTTCGCTTACTGCGCAGCACAGGAATGTTTCAAGCAGTCGCTATCAGATGATTTAAAATCAGCAACATCAAGAGGTGTTGACATTGATTTTTTCATATCTGCTCAGCAACAAGAATTAGTTAGAGTGCTAGCTCAGGAGTTTCCTATAAAAGATGTAACACTTGATTATGAAGTTCAACAGGCTTTGGCAGAGGGTAATTTATCAAGAGCGGAAGAGATTATTTCATCGGTAACGAATAATCATATGCACAGGGCAAGTTTATACTTTAAAATTGGTCATGTTAAAGAAGCACGAGAAGCTATTAAAGAAGCTAAACTTTATGAATTTAATCGTCTATTAA
>CAZDUE010000002.1:20227-24909 GCA_964508575.1 uncultured Methanosarcinales archaeon | reverse complement strand
ATATTCAGTAAATCTTAAAAACTCTATTCTAATAATTGATTAAATAGATAAAGAGATTAAATAGAAAGAGAGGTTAGTTATGGAAATTCCAGGATGGTTATATCTTTTAATCGGCTTTATAGTTACTGGAGTATCATATTATGTTAATTCTACACAATCTACTGGAAAAATGCTGATCTTCCTAGCAGTAGGAATAGTTTTAATGATTGTAGGAATAATAAAAATAATTTTCGGCAATTTTAAGCAGATCGATAAGGATACTAAAAATCCAGAAGATTACTATGCAAAACAAGCAGCTCAAGCAATCAATCAAGTTCAAACTAAGAACAAACAAGGATTTCGTCAGAGCAGAATTCCCAATGTAAAATACTGCAGCAACTGCGGACAAATTCTAAGAAGTTCTGATAATTTCTGCTTTAGATGCGGGAACAGGAATTGAGGATTTTTATTTAAGTTATCTCTTAAACTTGTATAACCTAGCAGGTCTGTGCGAAACATCTTTTTCCATTTCTTTTGTTTCTTCTACAATTCCAGAGTTTATCATTTGCTTTCTGAAATTTCTATTATCATATTTTATTTCTTCAATTAGTTCGTAAGCTTCTTGTAGTTTATTTAGTGGAAATTTTTCTGGAAGAAATTGTCTTACAATTAATGCACTTATGTTTTCTTTAAGATATTCTTGAGCTTTCTTTATCATCTTATTATGATCAAAAGCAAGTTTTGGAAGATCCTGAACTTCATGCCAATTTAATTCCTTTGATTTGATATTGTTTATCAGCGCAATATAGCCAATCGAAACAGCTCTTTCTCTTGGATCACGAGTTATTTCAGTAAATGTATGAAACTGGGTGAAAAATATTTTTTCATTCCCCACTAAATTTTTTAATTTTCTTTTAAGAGTATCCTCTGCTGTTTCGTTTTTTAATATTAAACCTCCAGGAAGTTCTTTTTTGCTTTTGTATGGCTCTTTTTCTCTATCATGAAGAACTATCTTTAGTTTTCCTTTATTGATTGTAAATATTGCTGCATCAACTGCAACCCAGGATTTTTCGTACATGTATATTGATCTTATCTTTTGGTTTATAAATATTAGTAAATTATACGCTATCTTAACGTAAAAATGACGTAAAGCTTAAATAGTAGTTCGATCTACCTAAGTATTAGTTTACTTAAAAACTACGTAAAGTGGACGTAAACGGGGGCAGATTAAAATGACAACAATTGAACAGAAACTGGAAATAAGCGATGAGAGACTACAGGAACTCTATCAAAAAATAAAACCTGTGGTAAGATTTGCAAAAGTCAGCTATGGCGGACAATCAAAATGTGAACGACATCCAGAAGGAGACCTTTATTTCATAGAAGATGTCGATCTAAGGAAAACAGCATTTACTTGGGATCCTAAACCAAAAGAAAAAGCTAAGAAGCTTAAACATTTAGAGGACATAAAGACTTTTCACACCTATGGTTATTATGGGTTTTTTAAGCCGTCTATAGCAGAAGTTATTGCACAAATCCCTGAGTCTCTTCTAGAAAAAACTGTTGCTTTTGAAACATTAACTGGATGTCAAATTGAAGGTGAGTATCATTCTACTGTAACTCGACTTTATTCAAGGTGATTAAAATGGAAAAACTATTATTATGGATGTTCCAAAAATGAGACATAAAAAAAGAGAGGGATTACGATATAAACTAATTGAAAAAGATAAAAAACTAGACATTCAAGAGTTATAGTTTTACAAATTTATAACTAATAACTTCTACCAAACAATATAACAACTTTAGCATCTTTAGAACAGATTGCACATTTTGTTCCGTGTTTTACTGCAGATTCATCAAATGGCATGCATAAGCTCTTTGCACCTGTCTTTTCTTTAATAGCATCTTCACAATCTCTTGTGTTGCACCAGTTTATTTTTGCAATTTTTTTATTTTCAACAGCGCTTAATAATTCTTTTTCAGAATGAGCAAGAACTATGCTTTCTTCTAAAAGTTTTTTTGCCTTATCAAACAAGTCTTTCTGTATCTCTTCAAGCAGTTCTTTAGATCGTTCATCAGCTTTATCAAATGAAACAAACTCTTTCTTTCCAGTATCTCGACGAACAAGAACAATTTGATTCTTTTCCACATCTTTAGGACCGATTTCAATCCTTAAAGGGACTCCTTTCATCTCCCAATCATTATACTTCCATCCAGGAGTGTAATCACGATCATCTAAGATTACTTCAATATGTTTCAGATGTTTTTTTAGTTCCTTGCACTTTTTTAGAACTTCTTCTTTATTATTTCCAACTAATATTGGTACAATGACTGCATGCAAACTAGCTGCCTTTGGAGGAATCACCAAGCCCTTATTATCAGAGTGCATCATGATCATGATTCCAATGCTTCTTGTTGAAAATCCCCAAGAGTTCTGCCAAGCAAACTGGTTTTTTTCTTGATCATTTGTGAAAGTGATGTTAAATGCCTTTGCAAAGTTCTGACCAAGCTGATGAGAAGTACATCCTTGAATTGCTTTACCATTAGGAAGAATAATCTCGAGAGTTGTAGTGTATAACGCTCCTGCAAATTTTTCCTTCTCAGACTTAATTCCTTTAATTACAGGAATTGCAAGAACATCTTCGTAAGCTTCTGAATAGTAATCAAGCATTTCCAAAACTTCCTTATCAGCTTCTTCTTTAGTTGCAAATACTGTATGTCCTTCCTGCCATAAAAACTCTCTAGTTCGCAGAAAAGGAACAGGATGAGAAAATTCCCATCTAACAACAGAGCACCACTGGTTTAATCTCAAAGGTAAATCTCTATGACTCCTTATCCATTGAGAATAAGAATCATACATTATAGTTTCAGAAGTTGGCCTTACCGCGAGCCGTTCATTCAGCTTAGTATCTCCAGAATGAGTAACCCATGCAACTTCAGGAGTAAATCCTTCAACATGATCTTTCTCTTTAGTCAATAAAGATTCTGGAATGAATAACGGAAAGTAAGCATTCTTCACTCCTGATCTTTTAAATTTTTTATCAAGAAATCCTTGAATAACTTCCCAAATTTCATAAGATCTTGGCATAAAGACAATACATCCAGAAACTTTAGTATAATCAGCTAACTCAGCCTTTTGAACTATTTCAGTATACCATTCTGAGAAGTTTTCTTCTTTTTTGTTTTGAATCCCTAAATCCTTTGACATTTTACATGTTATGGATACGGGTTTTATAAGGTTTTCTAGACTTTAGTTTGGGACAATAGTTACGCATAATAAAATTCCCAAACTAAATAGTAAAAGACAACTATTATCAGCATTATTTCTGTCTTTTACTATTTCTAGAGCAATTGTTTCTCTAAATCATTTTTATGATTATTACTCAAGTAGCACAGCACAGGCAATTGTTGTAGTCCAAAGCCCGTCCTTATTTCCTTCTGCAGACTGAGTAATCTCACGAGTCTTAAAAATATTGCCTGATGCTTTATACTGCTGTTCTCTTTCCTGCCAGGCATCATTTGGATCAAAAGGAATTCCCAGAGTAGTTGCAAGCATTGTTGCTGCAAGATCTTCAGCATATTCTCCTGATTTTTTTGCAGTTTCACCATAAGAATGATGCTCTGATAAATAACCGTAGTGATTACTGTCGCTTGGAACAGCAACACCGATTGACGAGCTAATAAGTCTGTTTGGTTCATTTGTCTCGCTTCTTGCCATAACGCAGAAAACAATTTGACCTGTTGATAATTGCTTTAATCCTTCTTCTCTCTGAATAATCTTACAATTTGGAGGCAGAATACTTGATACATAAACAAGATTATATTTTGCTATTCCTGCATCTCTTAGTGCAGCCTCGAAAGCTGCAAGTTTATCCTTGTGTATTCCCACTCCCTTAGTAAAAAACATCTTTGTTGGTACCATATTTTGTATGAAATCAGATTCATTTAAAAAAGTTTTCACTGTTCTGTCCACAGTAACCTTTATAAGGAAACGAAGCATTATTTTGTTATTAGCTGTACGTCTATTAGAAATGTGCAAATTATGAATAAAAATCAGTAAAAATCAGTTAAAAAAAGAGGTCAAGTAATGGCATTTCCATTTAAATTGCCGTTTTTCAACAGAAAGAAGGACAGCGAAGAGGAAGCTATAGCCCGTGAATTAAATGAGAATTTTCAGTCAAGGTTTCAAATTGACCAGAATAATCTGAATCTTAAGATGCCCACACTTCCTAATCTGGATAATATTACTACAATTGATGTTAGGTATCCATTAATCCCCCCTCATGCTTTTGCCCATATTTATTGGAATACTCAGATAAAAGAACTTGTTTATGATGTTGAAGAGCCAATAATGTCTGATGTTGAGCATGAACTATTACGGCTTGTGCAAATTGCTCTTGAAGAAATGATAAATATAAGTTTCATAAAAGCAACAAAACAGAATCTTGTGATGATTTATCTTGAGCGTAATGTACAGTCTATACTTTCAGAATTAGGAGCGACTGTTTCTGAGGATACTTATAAAAAAATAATGTACTACATTTATCGAGATGCCATTGGATTGAATGAAATAGAGCCATTTATGTCTGATTATTTTATTGAAGATATAGAGTGCAATGGAAATGAATTTCCCTTGTTTATTGTGCACAGAAAATATGGGAATATGAGGACAAACTTGATTTATGACAGCAAGCAAAAACTTA
>CAZDUE010000002.1:10367-20217 GCA_964508575.1 uncultured Methanosarcinales archaeon | reverse complement strand
GCGCAAAGAACAGGAAGATATGTATCTTATGCAAAGCCATTGCTCGATGGATCACTGCCTGATGGATCAAGAGTCAATGCAACCTATACAGATGATGTAACAACTAGAGGTCCTACTTTTACCATCCGTAAATTCACAAAAGATCCTTGGACTCCTATACATTTAATGGATCACGGAAGCTTGAGTGCAGAAGGATATGCGCTATTATGGGTTGCTGTCGAGAATAAGCTTAATATTATGATGGTTGGAGAAACAGCTTCTGGAAAGACTACTTTCTTGAACAGCATGCTATTTTTCATCCCTCCAGAAGCAAGAGTTACATCAATAGAAGATACTAGAGAATTGAATCTTTATCACGACAACTGGCTTCCAGGAGTTACTAGAACTGGATTTGGAATTCCTAATCTTATTGGAAAGTCATACGGAGAAATAACCTTATTCGACTTACTGCGAGAGAGTTTCAGGCAAAATCCTGATTATGTAATTCTAGGAGAAACAAGAGGTAAGGAGACTTATGTATTGTTTCAAGGAATGGCATCAGGACACCCGAGTTATGCTACTTTCCACGCAGGAAGTGTTGAAACATTAGTAAGAAGACTTTCAACACCTCCTATAAATCTGCCGCCTTCATTAATAGAATCTCTTGATCTTATATGTGTTGTAAGCCACGTTAAAGACATTCATAAGAATATGAGGCGATTGAAAGAAATCCGCGAGATAATAGAAGTAAGTGATGATGGAAGAGTAAAATCAAACCAAATCATACAGTGGATACCAACAACTGACAAGCATGTATACAATCCAAGCTCAAGAATCGTGGAAAAAATAAGCAATAAGCTTGGAATAACACAAGAATCAATTCAGAACGAGATAATTGTAAGAGCTCAGTTATTATTAAAAATAAAAGAAAAACAAATTTACGAGTTCAAGGAAGTTGCTAAAATAATAAATTCTTATTATAAAGATAAAGAAGCAACATTGAAAGCTTTTGATATAGATTCTAAGACTATCGATCTTATCAGAGCCCCTGTACTTAGCAAAAGCAATGATACAATAAAAACTTTTAATATTAAAGATGTTCCTGAAAATGAAAAACGAAACGAAACGCAAAATCAAGCGCTGAATGAAACACAGAATACATTTCAGAACAAACAAGGTCAAATGCAAGGTCAAATGCAAGGTCAAATGCAAAACCAAGTTTATCAAGCAGAATCCCAAGCAAATTTTCAAGCAACTTCTCAGGTAAATCCTCAGGTAAAATCTCCACTGAAATCTCAAACATGCTCTCAGAATATTGTTTCTCCAGTTCAGAATTATAATAACAGAAATCCTGTTCAAAATAATCAAACCAGTATAGAAATCCCGAAAATCAAGACTCAAAATACAAGTATGATAAGCAAAATAGAAATGCTCAAAAGCAAACAGAATGAGATAATAGGCAAATCAAATGACAAATTAAATAATCCTGTATTGGAAAATAAGAAAGCTCAATCATCTAAAATAAAATTTAATAATAAAAATGCAAAAATTAATGTTAAAAATAAAAGTAAAAAAGTCATCAAGAAAAAAGTAATGGTCTGATGATTAAGTCAGTTGTTTTGCGAGACAATTTTGTTTTTCAAAATCATTTAAGAAATTCATTTCAGAAATATTAAGGGTGGAACATGGATACAGCAGCAATGGATAAAGTAAGTCAGAATCTTCAAAGAATCAAAGCTCTATCTGAGATGTATTACAATACTAAAGAATCAGGAGACCAAACTAATCAGATAAAGCTTCGAGTGATCAAAGAAGAGATACTTAAAACACTTGTTGAGAATAAAAAAATAATGAACGAGAGATAAATTGAATTCAATTAATTGTTTTGAAGTATCATAATGATAGAAACAGGATATAAAAAAGAGGCAAGAGGTAAAGCTAAGGGATGGGATCAAAATCAGACTGTTTTGAGAACATAGAAAAATCTTTTGAATTCTTAGAAGAGATCAATAGATACATCTATTACAGAAAAACAATATATGAGATGATCCAAAGAATTGAATTTTCATATCAGAACAGAAAGTTCGGATATTTGAAATATCGCGCTCTTCTTGAAAAAATACTAAAAGGAAAAACAGAAGAAGAGACTTTAGAATATTATGATGCGCATATAGAATTTTTAATAAAAGAACTGCAAATCAACAATGATAAGATATTTCTGCATTTCTATGAGGATTTGCAGGTAATAACTGAACCAGAAACAAAGAAATCAGTTCAACCTAAGCCCTATGATAAAAAAGATAAGACAATTGCAGACAAAATTTCAGTTAAAGCAAAAGAAAATTCTGCTGAAAAAATATCTGAAAAAAAGCAAGAATCAGCAATAGCAAGCGGAAAAAGCTTCCAGGAAATAATACGAGCAAAAGCAGACCAAAATTTCAAAACATCTAAAGCCGCAGAAGAAGAAATAAAAAAAGAGATTAATTTTCATTTGTCAGTTCAAGAGAATAAAAAGACAAATTTCTTTCAAAATGTTATCAACTCGATAAAAGCATTATTTGCTTTCAAAATCCCTGAAAATGATTCAAAGAATGCTAAGATGATCGAAGACAGTAAAAATATCAAGCAAGAAAAGGAATTCAAGTTCAGCTTTGATGAAAAAACAAGCCCTGTAGTGAGTGAATTAAAAAATCAAAAACAGCCATCCTATCAGCATCAACAATCATCTTCTCAGAATCTATCAAAATCACAACCGTTAATCTCACCTTCTGAAAAAGCAATGCCTAAAAAAGAAAAACTCTCTGTTGAAGAATTAAAAAAAGAACTAGAGAAAGAAGCAGGCAAAATAAAAGGCAAAAAATTATCCAATGAAAGAAAATCATTCTTTGACCAGATAAAATCATTTTTTTTCCCATTTTCAAAGAAAAAAGAAATCTTTTCAGAAACTAACTCAGAAACAACATTCAGCGATGATTTCAAAAGAGAAGATTTCAAAATATCAGAGGCACAGAGAAAAGTGCAAGAGTCAAAGCAGTCAACAGATGAGCTCTCAAGTGAATTGGATCAGCTAAGCAAAAAATACAGGACTGAAAAATCGGAAATTTTGGAAGCAAAAAAACCAAACCAGGTCTCGCTTTTTGGCATGGCCTTCCCAAATGTAAAAATAAAATTGTTTGATTTCTCAGCCAAGAAGAAAAAGCTTGATGATGTAATAGGAACAGAAACAAAACTCGGAAAGAATGTTTTTCAGCTTGCAGAACTTGAGGATCCTGAAATCGACCAGAAAGGATCAAGGATAAATCCTAATCTATTGGCGCAGGAAGCAAAGAGAATCAAAAATATATTGAAGAAAGAATCAAGAGTGAAAATCTACAAGCCCAGCAATATAGGAGCTATTGCTAATTCATCAACTAAAAAGATAAGTTTGTATCTACTTGAGAAGTATCCTGACTTTTTTAGGTATTTGTACAACTCACTCAGATCAGCGAACATAAAGATACTGTCAAATACTTATGTGAATATAATGGTGTTATTCACAGTGATAGCTTTTATATCGAGCATGATATTTTTCATTCCATTCCTTTTCTTGAGCGGATATCCTCTTCTGGTATTTTTATTTGGAAGTGTTTTCTTGTCAGCAGCAATAGCAGCAGGAACATTTTTTTCATTCTATTTTTATCCATCAACGATAATAAGAAAAAGAAAAAAGAATATCAACACAAACCTTCCTTTTGCAGTAACTCACATGTCTGCAGTGATAGGATCAGGAGTCCCTCCTGTAGCAATGTTCAAATTAATATCTGAATCAGAAGAGTACGAAGAAATATCTAAAGAGCTGGCGAAGATAGTCGAGTATGTAGAAATTTTTGGATATGATATGGTGACTGCAACAAAAACAGTGGCAGCAACAACTCCAAGCCCGCAGTTTAAAGAATTCCTTGATGGACTTGTCTCAAATCTTGAAAGCGGAGGAGATATCAAAGAATACATGGACCAGAAAGCATCAGAATCAATGTTAAACTATAAATTAGAGAGAGACAAATTTCTTGAGTTAATATCAACGTATTCAGACATATACACAGGAATAATGATTGCAGCTCCGCTATTTTTTGTAGTAGCACTGTCATTAGTAAGCATCTTAGGAGGACAAATAGGAGGAATAGATGTCAATGTCTTGATGGCAATAGGAACATATGTTGTGATTCCAGGATTAAACATAGGATTTATTTTGTTCCTCGACGCAACACAGCCAGATGTATAAATATGGATTTATTTGATAAATAAAATCAACAGATAAAAAATAGAAAACAAATAAAATAGAATGAACTGAAAATAAAACCAGAACAACATAGAAAAAGAACATGGAAAATAAAAATGGAAAATAAACACTTAATTGCAGTATTGGTTGGAATGAGCATAGCGATATTTGACTTTCTCTTAATGAGCGAGTCTCCGCTGTTTATTCCACTTTTAGCAATAGCGCTAATAGCGGCAGCATCACAATGGCTGATAGATTTTTTCAACAGATCAAAGAATCAAAAAGAAATTGAAGAGAAGTTTCCAGAATTTGTAAGAAACTTAGTCGGCTCTGTGAAATCAGGCATGCCGATAAATAAAGCAGTAATGCACGTATCACATATAGATTATGGAGCTCTATCTCCTCATGTAAAAAAGCTCGCTAATAAGCTAGAGTGGAATGTTCCTCTTCATAGAGCTCTAGTTTCTTTTGGAAATGAAACTGGAAGCAAAGTCATAAAGAGAGCGATTGTAACAGTCATAGAAGCAGAGCAGTCAGGAGGAAACATAGAAGATGTTCTTGAGTCAATGACTTCCTCTCTCATAGAGATAAAAACACTAAAAGACAAAAGAAGAGCAGCAATACACGGACAAATAGTTCAGAGTTACGTAATCTATATTGTATTCTTAATGGTTATGATAGTTATCCAGAACTTTTTAATGCCCTGGATTTCAGGAGTCCAAGACCAGACAAAAAACTTTGGAGATCAAGATGCTTCAATAGCAGGAACTACTTTTTCATCAAATCTTCAGAAAATAAATATCAAGTTTTCAAGTTTTGAGGAATTTATAATAACCACAATACAATGGCTTAGCAGTTTGAATGGGGTCTTTATGATGATGTCGCTAATTCAAGGATTATTTGCTGGTCTGGTAATAGGAAAATTATCAGAAGGAGAAGCTAGATTGGGCTGGAAACATTCTCTTATAATGATGACCATGTCATTTATAACAATAAGCTTTTCGCAGGCATTGTGAAGATGGTATTAGAACAGTCTGTGACATAATATTTGCCATCAGAGGCAAGTAATTTCAGTCGTACACAAATTGTGTACAGTTCAATACCGTTATTCAATTCTCTCGATTTAAGCATATACTGACAGCACTAAATAATCATACAAATATGGTAAAAGGCACAAAAATTTGAGCAATAAATATGCCTTTTACTTATTACGAACTGGCAGCAATTGCTCAATCATATCCTGCCTGTGAGTATAGTTAGTGCTCTCATATATAGTAGCGGACATAAATAATTATGGATACTTCTCCGCTACTATATTCCAATAGTTTCTAGGATTTGAACTATCAGTTAAGGCCTCAACTATGTCAATGACTGAAAAAAATAATTTCAAATAGCAACATTAAAATATTTAATACAACTAATAATTACTATGGAAAACCAGGATATTGCTAAAGTATTATATGAAATAGCAGACATACTAGAACTGCAAGGAGTTGATTTTAAGCCCAAAGCTTATAGGAAAGCTGCAAAGAATATTGAAACTTCTGATAAAAAGCTTAGTGATATTTATTTTGATTCTGGGATTAAAGGACTTAAGGAAATCCCAGGAATAGGAGATGCAATTGCTTCAAAGTCAGAGGAGCTGATAAAAACTGGAAGATTAAAATATCTTGAGGAATTAAAGAAAAGCTTGCCTAAGAATTTTTATGAACTTGTTGAAGTTCCAGGAATTGGACCTAAAAAAGCTGCGTTTCTAAGAAAAAAACTAGGGATTGATTCTCTGGAAAAATTACAGAAAGCATTGCATTCTGGAAAATTGCGCGATTTAGAGGGATTTGGAGAGAAAACAGAGCAGAATCTTTTGAAGAATCTTGAGATATTCAGCAGAGGCAAGGAGCGAGTATTTCTGAGGAATGCGCTAATTTCAGCAGAGGAAATAAAGAAAAAACTCTCGCTCTTTAAGGATGTCAAACAAATAATGATTGCAGGATCATTGGCGAGAATGAAAGAAACAATAGGAGATATTGATATTTTAGTTACTGCAAAAAGTTCTGAGCACGCAGTTCATGTTCTCGAGTATTTTACAAGAATGGAGGAAGTTGAAAGCATTTTGTCAAAAGGTGATAAAAAGGCGTCTGTTTTCTTAAGAACAGGAATGCAGGTTGATCTGAGAGTAATTAATGATAATGAATTTGGATCTGCAACTCAATACTTTGTTGGCAGTAAAGAACATAATGTAAAAATGAGGCAGATCGCTATTAAAAAAGGAATGAAACTTTCAGAATACGGATTGTTCAAGATTGGCAGGAGTGGAAATGAGAAGAAGATAGCAGGAGCTGATGAGCAAGAAGTTTACAATAAACTAGGAATGTCCTGGATACCTTATGAACTTAGAGAAGATTCAGGAGAAATAGAAGCTGCAATCAAGAATAAACTGCCTAAACTTATAGATTATGATTCTGCAGTTGGAGATTTCCATGTTCATACTAATTATAGTGATGGTGGAAATGCAATTAAGGAGATGGCACTAGCTTGTAAAGATTTAGGATACGAATACCTTGCAATAACAGACCATTTCGGAAATTTGAAGATTGCGAATGCCATGGATCTTAATAGAATAGAAAAGCAATGGAAAGAAATCGAAAAAACTGAGAGAGAAGTTGGAATAAGAATCTTCAAAGGTGCTGAGATAAATATAAATGAAGACGGAAGTTTAGATGCTCCTGAAAAAGTATTGAGAACTCTGGATGTTGTCATTGCTTCAATACATTCAAAATTTAATCTTTCTCGAGATAAAGCGACTTCCAGGATGATTAAAGCGATCGAGAATAAGCATACCACAATAATAGGGCATCCTTCTGCAAGAAGTATTGGAAGACGAGATCCTATTGATATTGATTTTGAAAAAGTTTTTGAATCTGCAAAATCAAATAATGTTTTTCTAGAAATTAATGCACAGCCAGACAGGATGGATCTTTCAGATGTAAATGCAAGAAAAGCAATTGATCTTGGAGTTAAACTTTGTTTGGGAACAGACTCGCACTCTGTAAATCAACTAGCAAACATGAAATTCGGAATCTCACAAGCCAGAAGAGCATGGTGCGAGAAGAAAGATGTTCTAAATTGCTGGAAGTTGAAAGAAGTTGAGAAAGTTTTAGGATGATTGTTTGTAATTGTTTATTTCTGAATCGCCCATTGAGATGCTGACACAACCTTTATTTTCTTTCCTTCTGATACAAATTCTTCATTTTGTTCAAATGTAATTATTAATCCTTCAGTTAGTTTAAATGCATTCATTGCTTCAATTAGTCCGTTTATTTCTCTTTCCTTATTTGAATTATCTAAAGTGTAGCAGACTTGTATTACTTCTGTGATTTTTGCTCCTTGTTTTATTACAAAATCACATTCATTTGTGTTTGAGTAATAATACACTTCTTTATTTCTTCTCTTTAATTCAATAAATACAAAATTTTCAAGATTTCTTCCTTTATTTGGAGTAAATGTTAATCCACAAACTTGATGAAAAGCAGAGTCAATCAAATATATTTTCCTCTGAGAACTAAGTTGCTTTTTTATAGAATGTGAGAACTTTAGCAATTCAAAGAAAAGATAAGAATTATTTAAGTACGCAATGTATTCTTTCACTGTTATTGCATTAGAAAGTCCTAATGTTTTTTTTAAAGAATTGTAAGTTATTTTAGATGTCGCATTTGTTGCAAGTACATTGACAAGCTCTTTTATGATCTTTTCTCTCTTTATATTGTATCTGGTGATTATATCTTTATATAAAATATTTTCAAATACTGTCCTAATATAATCATTGTCTTGGTTTTTTACATATTCTGGTAGTCCTCCTTTCCTTAAGTATTCCTCGAAAAATTTTAATAATCTTACTTTTTTTTCTATTGAATACCAATCTTCTTTTTTGATCTCCATATTTTTGAATTTTAGAAATTCTGAAAATGAAAATGGATAAACCTCAAATGATTTATACCTTCCTGTTAGTCTTGTGCCGAATTCCTTGCTTAATAATTCAGCATTAGAACCTGTGATTATTACTTTTTTCCCTTCATCTTGCAATCTTCTTACAAAAGTTTCGAATTTCTCAATATTTTGTATCTCATCAAAGAAATATATTTTAGTCGCACCATATATCTCAACAAGGACTTCGTTAAGCAGCTCAAAATCCTGTGCTTGGAAGTCAAGCAATCTTTCATCTTCAAAATTTATGTAGCTCCAATTATTAGTTTCTTGCATTACTTGTTTAAGCAGCGTGGATTTTCCACATCTTCTTATTCCTGTTAGAATTATAACTCTATCATCCTTGATCCATCTTAATACTTCATCCAGTATTTCTCTGCGAATACTTTCTTTCTTTAAGAGTATCTCTTTCTTTTGTTTGTCTACAACTTGCCTAAGTACGTCTTTCAACACCATACTAATTGGTAATTAGCACTTTTATATAAATCTTATCATTGCTAATTAGTAGACTCTGCAAGTTTTATCGTTTCATTGTAACTTTTCAGTAGTCAATAATGGAAAGATTTATATATGAGATACGACAACAAGTAATGGATGTAGTAAAATTTAAATATTATCAAAGGTGACTGTGTAAAATGACTCTGGAAAAAACAAAGAACAGAACTTTAATTGCTCCAAATGGAGCTACTATGGGGATTTCTTCAAGATCAGAAATTCAAGAATTAACTGCAGAAAGTTTTACAGAATATCAGGAACTGTTTTTAAGAATGAGAGATAATCTTGAGCAGTTATATGCAATAGTTCAGGAGGGAGTCATTCTTAACCAAGTTCTTCAACTTACTTCTCAAAGATCTTTTATGGATAAAACAATGAGTCGTGTTGCTCGAGACAGTAATTTTAGAAATTCTATGGCTAAATGGCTTCATGGAGAACACACAAGCTATAGCTCTTGGGTTTCAAATGTAGGATGGGCTACAATAATAATGGACTACTTTAGTCGAGAACAAATTCCAGAAAATTTAGAAGCAATAAACGAAGCAGTTGCATCAACTCAAGATTTAACAGAAATTGCTCAAAATCCAAGAGAACTTTATGAGTCTTTAAGAGGAGGAGTTAAAGTTGCAAGTTTCAGAAAAGATCATCTTTTAGCTGATAATCTTTAAATAAGAGTTTTTGGAAATGACCAAATTGTTGAACCTAGAAGAGTAAGTCCAGAATCTGTAACACTCGAGCTTGATGGACAATTATTTTATAATGGTCTTCCAGGAGATAGAGCTAATTATCCAACTTTGTTAATGCAAGAAGGAACTAACATAACAATAAGATTCAAGAATACTTCTGAAAATAAAGTATATGATGTTATCCCGACAATTAATGGAATTCCAATGAGCGTTAAAGAATTAACATTATATTATAATGGGTTTCAATCTTCAAAGTTTCCATTAACTAGTTTATCTCCGGAACATAATTATTTAAAACCTGGAGAAGAGCTTGATATTAAAGGATTTTTCTGTAATACTATAAAAATATCAACTGATAGAACTGCATCATATTCTGCTTTAGGGGACTATAGTTTCAGTCCTGAAATATTCCAGCTTGCTAGTATCCTTGGAAGAGTTTTTGATAAAAGAT
>CAZDUE010000002.1:1614-10357 GCA_964508575.1 uncultured Methanosarcinales archaeon | reverse complement strand
ATGAATAAGAAAGAAGTTTGTTAAACCAAGAAGGAGCAAACCCTGATTATATCGAAAATATCGTAGCTCAATCAAGAGTGAACTTCACAAGATCTTTCCTTGATAAACTAAGACAAGCAAGACAAGCAAATATTTATTTATTAAGACCAGAAATTGCTGATGCAGTTGCCTCAAGCCAGTTAGACAATCCATATTTAGGATCTATTGGAATTACATTAGTTGAAGCTTCTCGTCCTCCTGTTAATGCAAGACATAACTATTCTTTTGGGAGGGAAACAGATGTGTTTACTATGGGAATGAAAGGAGGCGGTATGAGAGGAATTGGAGGAGCAGGACTTGCTCATATCGGAGGAGGTTCTGATTATGCAGCTGCACATACAAGTAGTTTTGATACTTATAAATTTGATGATTGGATACACAAAGTAGTTGGATACTATCCTGTTAATTTAATGTCAGCTTCAAAGTAATTTTTTTTTCTTAATCTTTTTCTAACTAAACACAGCAACCTTTAAATACAATTTGTATCACTCCAGTATTGTGAGTGGATGATATTGAGATTGATTAACAGATTAATGTTATTTTGATCAATCATCTTATAAGGAGGGATTGGTATGAAAGATATTAAGGTTAGTGAAGTTTTATCAAAAGAGTTTGAAAGAATATACGAGGATGATCCTGTTTCTACTGTTTTTGGAAAATTAAAATCTAACGAGAAAGACAAAACTCTTGTTGTTTTTTCTAAATCTAACCAGTATATTGGAATTATTACAAACAAGGAAATGTACAGAACTAATGTCAGTACAGAGTCTGAAAAAGCTAAGAATATTGCAGTAAGAGTTGCAAAACTAGATATTAATGAGTCATTGCCAGATGCTGTTAAGATATTGTTGAATACTCATGTTAGTAAATTGCCTGTTTTTGAAAAAGACAAAGTTGTAGGAGTATTGACATATGATGAAGTTCTGAAAGCAGTATCAAAATCAAAAATTGGGGAATATCCTGTATCTAAATTTTACACTTCAGAGCCATTTATCGTTGATGCAAATGATCCTATAAGCAAAGTAATACATTTATTCAGAGCAAGAAACATTTCAAGAGCTCCTGTTATTGAATCTGGAAAGCTGCAGGGAATAGTTTCAATGCGTGATATAATTGCTCGAGTAAATTATCCAAAACAAAAACAAAGCGTGGGAGCTATTTCTGGCGAGAAGATAGATATTCTCGAAAATCCTGTGAAAGGAATAATGAATAAATCTTTGATTACAGCAAAGGATTCTGAACTTGTCAAGAAAGTAATAGATAAGATGTTTCAGTACAACATTTCAGGAATGCCGATAACAGAAAATGATGTATTAAAAGGAATAGTTACAAAGAGTGACTTATTAGAGCCTGTTGCTTTACTTTCTAGAGAAAAAGAGCAGAAATTTTTTATCAATGCAGCTGGAGACTTGAATAAGCTTGACTCATTTGACAAGCATAAAATTAACAAAGATCTTCAAAACTTTATGGATAGGTATGATGAATGGTTTTCAGAAGGACACATGTTTGTTTATTTTAAAGAGCATAAGGAAAAAACTAGAAAACAGCCGTACATATTCTGCAAGATACGATTCGCGACAGACAGAGGAACTTTCTCAGCTTCTGACCATGATTACGGAGCAGATCAATCTTTGCATAGAACTCTTGAACATTTAGAAAGACAAATAGTATCGATCAAAGAGCGAAAAATTCAGAATAAAAAAGACAAGAGAGTTAAGAGGAGGTTTTGAAGATTTTATGAAAAAATTAATTAAAACGAATGAAGAAAGTAAATTAACAATGCTCGTTTCAGAAGAAGTTCTAAAGAAAGAGTGGAATAATTGGAAAGATAAGCGATGGAATGATCAATAATTATTTTCTCTTCAATTTTTTACCATATGACTCCCATTTGACATCATCTTTTATTGCCTTAGGTTTTTTCTTCGCTTGTTTCCATAGAATTTCAAAATATTTTGCATAACTGTCTGCAAGGGCTGAGTTTTTTATTCTTATTACAGTAAAAGGTTCCCAGATTAAGATACTCACATTATCCCCCCATACAAATGTGGGTGTTGGATTGAATGATTCTTTTGGAAGATATCGATAAATTGCTGTATTATAATCATAAACGAATTTTGCATCATCTCTTGTTAATATTCTCTCTTTGAAGCCGCGTTTTTTCTCCTCTTTGAAATACCAATCCATAAATTGACCTAATTTTTCTTTAAACATTATCTCATCAATCCCAAAAATAACATAATCTTTTCCTTTTCTGAGAACATCTTTCAAGAGCGTTTTAACTCCTTCAGTGCCGCTATAAACCTCAACTGAAAGTTCATCTTTAGACATTTCTGATAATTTTGATAAATCAGGGAGTATTTCATTAACAATGTTTTCTTTTTCTTTAACATAATCTTTTAACTTATTTGGGTGAGTTGCTTTGTAATATTTTACTCCATTTTTAATGACGTAATTGACAAGACCTTTGGTTATTAATTGATCGAGAAAATCATAAATTGTTGTTCTGTGTATTCTTGTATCTTCTTTTAATTTTGCAACAGGGGATGATCCTAACTTTATAAGCGCAAGATATACTGTGCTTTCACCTTCACTTAATCCGATTTTTTTAAGCCCTTCTTTGTAGATCATGAAATATCATAAAAACAGTTATTTGCAAGTATATAAAAGTTGCTGTCGTAAAAACGACAACAAATAATTATAAAGCTTTTCCACTTTCTAGTAGTGTGGAAATTGAAAAAGTAATGTTTTGGTCAAGGAGGAATAAAAATGAAAAAAACACTATGTGCGATCCTTACTGGAGTTATGTTAAATTCAGCACCAGCAACTGCTGAAAATGAATGGGGAAATATACAGAACTCTTGGAATACTTTGACAAATAGACCTTCCATTAGAATAGAAGGAAACACTGAAGGCAAGAATTTAGGACTTTACGGTTTTTTTGACACAGAAGGAGATTCTAAACGAGTAACACAGTACGGAGAATTTAACTTAAACTATAAACTCTCTTCTGATTTTTTACTGACTGCGGAGCTTAATGTTGGTACAGGAATGAATGGAACCACAAGATTTGGTCTGGGATATACTCCAAAATTAGGAAGAGATAATTATACCTTGATAAAATTTTTGCCTGCCAATGTTGGAGGAACATCAGATTCACAAATCAGTTTATACACAACTCAAAAGATTGGACGCGATTTTGGAATAAATTTTTTAGTAGATCATTCATTAACAAACAACTCCAATTATATTGAAGCTGGCTGTGAGCTGAACATTCTAGAAGAAATGCAGCTTTTTGCTCAGTTAAGAGGTCAGGACAAGCTTGCACCTTTTGTTGGTGTGAAATATAATTTTTAATTTTTCTTTTTCAAAAACTCTTCAGCTTTTCTGATAAGATTTTTAGCCTGGTCGAAAGTTACTTTCTTGAAAGCTTCTTTGTAATCAAGCCAAACAAAGTCAAGATGCTCATGGCTAATATTGATTTTCTCAGTTTTAGTATCTGCTAAAAAAAAGATCACTTCTTTATTAACTATTTCATGATCTTTTGTAAAAGTATAACTTATTTTTTCCTCAAATCCAGAAAAGAAATTAAGATCAGAAATTCCAGTCTCTTCTTTAGCTTCTCTAGTTACTGTCTCTTTTAATTTCTCTCCTTTTTCAATATGCCCTTTAACAAGATCCCAATGCCCTGAAGGATAAAAAAGAACAAGATACTTTCTCTTTTTATTTTCAATTCTAAAAATTACAGCTCCTGCAGATCTTTCTAGTGTCATTTTATTGCTGTGCTATGATCAATATTTATATCTTCCGACCTTTTTGTGACGTCACCTTTGGTTCCGCACCAAAAGCTCGACCAAAAACAGCAATCTTCCTTTCAGTCAGATTGTAACTACTGTTCACTTTCCTTTTAATTTTAATTGCAAACTAATATCTTCTACTTTCTTAACTTCGTACTTAATACTGTCAACTTTCTTTCGCAATTCGCTATTTCGAAGATCAAATAATTGCATCTCTTCATAGATTTTAATTATGATATCTTTAATTTTTCTGAATTCTTCATAATCTTCTTTTATTACTGAGTTGACTGCTCTTCTTCCTAATTCTCCAGTAAGGTCGCAAATTCCCAATAAATAAGATTCTGCATCTAGCTTTAGTTCAGATTCTGGAATTAACTCGTTATTTTTCACATAATAAAGATAGCCGACAGCCTCAACATACTCTTGAGCAGCTGCTTTGTAAGAACCATGATGATTGGCTGAGGATAATTTTTTAACTTCACTAAAAGCAGTGTCAAGTGCTTTTTTAGAAGCTTCTGCTTTTTTGATTTCATTCCTGTGAATTGCGTAGATTACTGTTTTTGTAAGCTTTATGACTTCCCTACTTTTGCTGATTATTAGCTCACGTTCAGCGTCTTCCTTTTCTATCTGCTGTCTTAATGCAGAAAAATCACTATCATTTTTTGCCATAACTTTCAAGAATGATCAAGATTATATAAACTTAGTGGGGATTCTGAAAGATTTTTGAAACCCTTCTGACAGGAGAAAAGACGAAACATTTAAATAGCCACCATGATAAGAAAGATTTAAAAGTCATTTTGTTAAAAAAGAAAGAAAAAAAGAGGTAAGTAATGGCTGAAACTACAGCATTTGGCAAAGCAATAATCTTCTTACGAGATTTAGGAGTTTATGATATAATACTTCCATTCCTTCTGATATTTACAATATTATTTGCAATTCTTGAAAGAACAAAAGTTCTTGGAACTGAAAATGTAGGTGGAGAAAATCATCCAAGAAAGAATTTAAATGCAATGGTTGCTTTTGTTGTAGCATTCTTAGTTGTGGCATCCTCAAGATTGGTTGCAGTAATCAACGAAGCTTTGGCAAATACAATGCTGCTATTATTGTTAGTGATTTTTTTCATAGTATTAATCGGAGTATTTTACGAAGAAGGCAAACCAGTAATTCTCGAAACTCATTGGAAAATCATATTTAGCATACTTATGTTTATAGGTATTACTGCAATATTCTTATGGGCTGTTAAGATTGATTCAAACAGCAGTTATTGTAGTGACTATGCAAAAGGAGAGTGTCCTTGGCTTGCAATGGCATTTGGATGGCTTGCTGATCAATGGGATTCTACAGCTGTAGCTTCAATTGCAATGTTTATTGTTATAATACTGCTCATCTTATTTGTAACCTCGGATAGAAAACCTTCAGGAGGAAAATCAGGAGGCTCTGGAGGAGATTCACATCATTGAAAAACAGATAAGAATAAAAACAGAATTATAATAAATAATAAATAAATAATAAAATAGAATAAAAAACTAATAAAAAAAGGTGATCATATGGCAGATTTTAACACATTGTTTCAAAAAATGATTGATTTAGGCATTGCAGATACATTGCTTCCATTTTTTCTGATATTTATAGTTACTTTTGCAATCTTTGAAAAAACAAAAGTATTAGGAGAGCATAAGAAAAACATGAATATTGCAATAGCATTCATCGTAGGAATGGCTGTTGTTATTCCCCATATGATCGCTAGAGGAAGTTCAGGAGATATTGTTCCAGTCATCAATAATGCGCTGCCTCAAGTATCTGCAGTGATGATAGCCATAGTTGCAGTATTCTTGCTAATAGGATTATTTGCACCAAGCATTGGGTGGAATACAGGACCAATGGCAGGAGGAATAGTTGTTCTTGCAGTAGCAATAGTTATTTATATTTTTGGAAATTCAGCAAACTGGTGGAGCACACCATCATTCTTGAATTGGTTCACAGGAGAAACTCAAGCACTTGTCTTAATAATACTAGTATTCGTAGCATTAGTGTTATTCATAACCAGTCCAGAAGGTGGAAACAATGGAGGAGGGTTCTTGAAAGGTCTTGAAGGAATAGGAAATTTCTTCAGAGGGCATTAGTTTTTTTTTACATTTTTTAAAGCATATTGATATATCAACAATGAAAAAGAGGAAAAATGGCAACAATACTTGACTTTTCATTTTTAGCAAACTTTTCATCACTATTTACATTTTTATTAGTTCTAGTTGGATCATATGCTTTGTTAAGTCATGTAAAATTCTTAGGAGAAAATGCTGCAATTCATGGATTTATTGCTTTTTTAGTTGCGATAATTGTATCTATATTTCCTTCAACTAATAGACTTGTAAGCAGCATGGCTCCATGGTTTGTTATACTGGCAATTTTTTTAATGTTCTTGACAGTAGGATACATGCTTTTGGGCTGGAGTGAAAAAGATCTTGCGACTAAAGTTAAAACAACCCCTGCAATTAACTGGGCAATATTCATAATAGGAGCGATTATTTTAATAGTTTCAATAAGTAATGCATTCGGTCCTGGATTATTAAATCCTGAAGCAAATCAAACAATTGCAGACACTCCTGATCCTACTGGAATAACCTCAGGAGGCAGTGATTTCGGAAATAATGTGATGGCTGTATTCTTCAGCCCTAAAGTGTTGGGAATGGTTCTTATAATGCTTGTGGCAGTTTCAGCAATTGCAATGCTTGGAGGAAAAACAGAGGCCACTGGAACTGGAGGCAGTGGTGGTGGAGATCATCATTGATCTTGGTTTGAAGATTTCTTGAATTTCTTTATATTGGTTAAGTGTTCATATTATTTACATTGTTCATAGGCAATAACTTTTTAATCTACTTCATATTTAAGGAGAATAATGATTTTTAAAAAAAGAGACAAAAAAGAGGGTTCAAGTTACATATCTAAAATAGTTAAGACAGATAAGAAAGCAGCATCTCAGATTGACTGGATTTTTAGTATGTCAATATTTATGCTTTATCTAGGATGGTTTTTCATATTTATAATTCCATCTCTTCATAAGACAGAAAAGATTGAGTCCATAACTGGGAATATTAACGAGATACTGCAGAAGAATCTAACTTGGACAGTCAATAAAGTTCCAATTATTATAAGATCAAATATGACTTTGACTAACGAGCCAATTTTTGTCAATTATACATTGAACTGGACGAAGTTCTCGATGATTAATAACAATAGAACATACAAGGATCAAGGAAATTTGATCTTTCTGGCAAATTTAACTAAGGGAAATAATGTTTTTTGGATTGTGAATTCCAAAGAGAACTATACTAATGATACTCTTTCAGCTCAGATACTGAGTACCTCTAGTTATGCAATTGTAAGCTCAAAGCCATTAAAGGTCAATTTTAATAATGGTCTTGTCAAGAACTTATCTTATGATAATAATGTGATGATAAAAAGCTCAGATTATTACATATCTAATGGATCTTTAATAATTAATTCATCAAGTTACTCGAGAAGCGCGTTGGTCTCAAAATACCATGCAAAATCCGCTTATCATAATATAACTACATACATATTTGCGCATAACTCAAGGGTATATCAAAAAATAAAGCCTTCAATTATAAAAAAGAACATCACGTTCTCTTATGAACTTGGAAAATTCAGCAATTACTATGCAAATAACCTTAATAAGAAAACAATAAACTATAGTAACCCCGGATGCGAGTCATTCAATTCAAAATATGTTGATTTTTATTCTTCATATGGAGGAGTTACTTTTTACTCATCTAACATTTCAGAAATAAGAATATGCAATACTAATACTACGATTTATGCAAATTTCACGATTAACCTGAGAAAATTAACAGATTTTGATATCTTCGCACATAGTGGAAATTACAATAATACTATAAATAAGACTGATGTGTATAGCGAGAAGGTAGGGGCTAAAGAAAAGGTTAATGGAATATCCATAAATAAGACATCTCAGCTTAAGAAGAACAGTTACGAAACTATAAAGAAAAATTTGGGAATAACCTCGCCATTTTATTTTATACTGACAGACAATAATGGAGCTAGCTTGATTAGATTGAATGTTTCACAGCCAACAGAGAATGATAATGTGTATGTTGAAAAGTATCCTTGTTGGACTCTTGATAAGTATGCAAATCTTAAAAAGTGCACTTTTAATATTGGAACGTGGCAGTGATAGTGATATTATGATAAGATTAAAAAAACTCAGACTTAAATCAAAAAAAGCATTTTTGCGGACATTAGAAGCAACTCTTGCTGTAGTAATAACTCTAGTGTATGTGGTTATGATAACTCAAAAAGGAGAAGTACAGTCTTCTGCTCCAGTCCCTGAGAAAAACTTGAAGTTCTTATCTCAAGACGAATCTTTCAGCCAATGCGTGATAGCTGAAGATAAAAGTTGTGTAAATACAAAGATAAAAAGCCATATTGATAATAGACTGAATTTTACTTTCATAATATCAAAAAATCCTGCAAACATTTCTAATGAACTCAATTCACTTCCTCAAAAAGACATAGTATCAGAATCTTACTTTTTTGCAGGAAATATCACAAAATATTCTGGCAAGACACTAAGAGTGTATTATTGGAATAAATGATGTGATTCTTTGGAATTATCAGGATTATCTCTCAATAATCTCTGACTCTTCATTATCCAAATTAATTATTGTTGAAGGGGCTCCGAACTTAGGACCTTCATAAATTATGAAATCTGTCTTGAGCTTGATATCAGAATTTAGATTCTCAATTTTAGTCATGAAATCCTTTCCTGTCTTGTTAGCACTAGTTGTGATTATGGGAATTCCTAATTCTGCAAAATACTGATAAATCCAGTGCTTTGGAATTCTGATCCCTAATGTTCCATTTTTAGGATT
>CAZDUE010000002.1:0-1604 GCA_964508575.1 uncultured Methanosarcinales archaeon | reverse complement strand
AACTTCCTTGCTTACTGAACTGGGGTTTTTTATTTTTAAAATCAAAGTATAAGGGCCAGGAAGCTGATCAATCCAATCTTTAGCATCTCCTTCAATCATGCAATTTTCTAAAATCCATTTTCTTGACGGAGCAATAATTGAAAAAGGAGAATCTTTTTTTCCTTTTAAATCACGTATCTTTTTAATGGTCTCTGAGTTAAGAGCAGAACAGCCAATACCATAAATAGTATCAGTAGGATAAATGAATGTTGCACCATCTTTTATCAAAGAAAAATATTTTTCCTTGTTTTTCTCAAATTCCTCTTTTGTTACAATGTTCATAAAAAAAGGTTAGAAAGAGTGTATATATATTTTACGCATATACTTGAAAATGCAGGAAATGTTCAATAATAAAAACCATGATGAGAGAGTCTAATAATCAATTACTTCAATGCCTTCAACTCTGTTAAAATGATCTTTATTTCTTGTTACAACTTTCTTTATTCCTTTTTCAAGAAACAAAGCAGCAATTATACAGTCAAATTGCTCTATTTCTTTTCCAGATTTTTTAAGCTTCCAAGAAATTTGCGAAGCTTTTTCGCATGCGTTTTTTGTAAGTTCTATGGCGTAAATGCTTTCAAATAATTCTTCATAATATTTAGATTCTTCAATATGTTTTTTATTCTCATGATCCAATCCAAATTGTAATTCAAGATAATTAAGCAACGTAGATGCTAAAGGCTCTTTGTTTTTCTCCAAGAAATTTTTTATACCTTTATCCCCTCTGAATAAATCAATAATTGCAGTGGTATCAAGTCCAATCATTTTAACCTTCTGAAAGAGGTTCTCAAAGATTTCATTTTTTTTTCTTTTTCATTCCAATCAAGATCTTTAAGCTTGCCATGAAATCTTAATAAATCTTGATCTTTTTTGAAGCTTAAAATAACATCTGAAAAGCTCTCATTCTCAGCTTTGATTTTTCTAAGAAAATCATAAGCTTCTTGTTTTATTGATATATTGATGCTACTCATATTAGTACATAGTATGAGTGCTCATATTTAAAACTTTCGAAAAATAGAGGAGAAAAGAGAAAATAACACCCTTATATTCTGCTCTTTTGAGAAGTAAGTAATGAGTTAGTAGAACCTTTAGTCAGTATCATTATTTGCTGATTATATAATGCTTGGATTGTTTCAACGCTTAAATCATTCTCGTCATAAATTTGAGATTCGTTATAGCTTTCATGATGATTTGCATTGTCATTCATCTTATCATTATTCATTATCAAACTTATTGGCCTTGTCATTTTAGTCACCTTCTTTTTTATTTACTTTTTATTTCCTTTTTTTTAAAAAATATGAAAGAGCAAAGATCTGAGACCTTTGCGCCTTCTTTTGTGCAACATCAGCCACTGCATTTTTATTTTGGTAGGGGGTTGGTTTTTACCGCATGGCTTGTTGCGTTTAATATCTATAATGTTCGATCTGGTTTATATAGCTCGCGCGAGTGTTTGTCCAGTGGGTAGTGGTTTTGTGAGTGAATTTTTAATTATTTGTCCAGTGGATTTGCTGGATTTTGAACTTTTTAGAAGATTTCATGATTTTTTGCGTGTTTTTTTTAGAATC
>CAZDUE010000001.1:11889-30869 GCA_964508575.1 uncultured Methanosarcinales archaeon | reverse complement strand
GTTCAATTTCTGCACATGAAGGGTTTAATTTAGCGCTTCATCAATTCATTAATGTTTACAAGGCGCTTGAGAGACTTGAAGTTTATCAATCTGAGGAGATGGAAAAAACAGAAGGGTTAAAACGTGCAGAAGAAGGAATTGCAAAATTAATACAAAGAATTCAAAATCAATCAAAAGAGCCGTATGGTTCTGGTGGATTAAACGAGACTTATTCTCTTCAAACGTATGAAGCTATTTTCAAAGACATTCAACATCGGGTAAGTGAGATACGTTGGGTCAATAGAAGTATTGCTGAACATTTGGCCTTTATAATAAAGCTGCTTGATGCTGCACGCCATAATCTTAATCAAAATACTTTAAAATTAATATTTAACAGCAAAGCTAAATCAGGACCTAACAAGAATTATGAAAAGATGTTTTCTGAAATAGACTCAGAAATAAAGATTCTTTGGTCTATCTTAGCTTCAAAAGCTAAAAAGGTTGAGAGTATATTAATATATGATATAAAAATAGAGAAAGAAGATATTGAAGATTTAGAAAATGCCTTTGGAGTTGCCATGCGAAAAGCTGAATTTGATGATGAAGTGATACTAAAATCTTTAAATCGTAAAATTAACAGAGTAAAAAAAACAGGATGAACTTTTTACAGTTATTAAATAATGCTCATTTCTCTTACAATTACACAGCTCTTGCATTCTTCTAGTGCAGATGGACTTCCGCAAGAAACACATTTTTTAAGTATCCGTTGAATTTTTGATTTCGATCTTGAATCTTCTTTAAGGTCTGAAAGTATGCCCAGCATAGATTTAGCAATATTTTGTTTTATTTCTCTTGAATTGTCTAGACAATTAAGCTCGTCTCTGATAAAAGCTCTAAAGCTTAGTTTCGCATTAGGGCACTCTGAAAAGTCATTTCTGAAACCTTTTAAAAGTGCGTATATAGTGACTTCTTTTTCTGAGCACATATGCAATGGTTTTACTCTTTGTACAAAGCCATCTACTTCTGATATTCCTGTTATTGGACCCATCCTAGCTAATAAGTCTGTTTTTCCAAAAAACATATTCATTAGAACTGTTTGAACCTCATCATCAAGATTGTGTCCTGTAATCATCTTATCATAACTCTCAATGCAAGATTTATTTAGTAAATCTCGTCTAAGAATTCCACAAGTAGTGCATGGGCTTCCTTGTTTATCACTAAATCCCCTGTCTGTCTGATTTGTCATTTTATTCCCTTTGGCTTTTCTCTTTTCGAGAATTTCAGCTAATTCCTTTCCATAAGCTTCTTTGAATGATGCAATTTTCAGTTTTATTTTGTATTTCCTGCAAAAATTCTTTACATCTTTGACTGTTTTGTCTCTGTATCCTGGAATTCCTTCATCTATGACTATTGCTTCGATGGATGAGTTTATTTTATTTTCTTCAATGTATTTTTTTGATAAATAAAGCACTGTTAAGCTGTCTTTCCCTCCAGAAGTTGCGCATATTATCTGTTCTTTGTTTTTTATAAGATTATTTTGTCTTATTGTATTAAAAACTTTTTCTTCAAAAAACTTGATGAAATGATCCGGACAATACGCAATTTTTCTGGATTCAATTTTATCAAGATAAATGGGTTTATTTTTACAGTGCAAGCATTCTGAATTTTCTTTTTTCATATTAGCCCCCTGAAACTACTGATAAAATTTTAATATCATCATCATCTTTGAGCTTTTCGTCATCTGTTACCAGCTCATTGTTTCTTATTATCAGACAAGATTCTGGAATTATTTTGAGTTTTTTGACTAATTCAGAAACTTTTCCTTTGAACTTAAGTTCTAAGTTTTTATTTTGTGATTCAATGTATATTTTCATCTTGCGTTAATGTGTATTCAGATACGAACATCTCTTGCTTTATCATTTCTCTATCAATAATCAAAGGTCTTAAAACCAACAATGATGTTTCATAGGTTTTAATATTTTCTATTGTATCTGGAACTGATATTGTTCTTATATCTCTAGTTTCTGCAAATTCATTCGCAAATTTAATAATATCTGTATCTGCGAAAATTGCTTTTATTTCAAATCCAGGAGCATTAATGCTTATATCATTTACAGCTTTTTGAAATTTTTCAGATTCTTCTGAATCCTTTAATGCAATCATTATTGGTATTGTTCCTCTTCTCATTAACTCAATTGCTGATTTTGCACATTTTTCTAGTTCATCTGGAAAAAATAGTGCTAGAACTGTCCCTTGAGTTCCTAGAGGAAGCCCTGCTTTTCCAATGTAATGATCATAACTTGAGAATACATATGCTTTTTTTATTATTTCAGCTTCTATTTGAAAATCGAAATTTTTAAGGTCAACCTTTAAATTTCCCTCAGTCATTGTCCAAATGTGGGATCCGAATTCTTGCTGTAATTCTCTTGAATTGATTCCAGTTTTTACAAGTCTTGATGCTGTTGCTCTGAATTTGAGCTGTTTTTTTGATTTCTCAGCATGTTTTATTTTTTCTTTAATACTGCTCAGTAAATTTTCATCAAAGCATTTTGTTAGGTTTTCAAAATTCTTTTCATCTTCTTGATCATACTCGCACTCATATGCAAAACTGAACGAGCTTATTCCTGATATTGATGATAAAATCTTAATTATCTGTTCTCGTGCTTCATTGTTTTTTTTATCATGGTTAAGTTTCAAGATTATTCTTCCTCTTTCTCTTTCTATCATCAAAGAAGTAATTTCTATTGTTTTAATTGCTTTTTTTATATTGTCAACTAGTTTTTTCTCAAAATACTCGCGGTTATTGCCCTTTAAAGCAAGTTCTCCATACCTTATTAGTATTGTATGATTCATAAGTATATTATAGCTCAAATTTAGCTTAAATTTTCCAACATGTTAAAAAAAACTTTAAAAGCATTTTATTTAACATAATTTATCAAATTAAAACATAGAAAACAACACTTATTAAAGAACTTATTTGCTTTTTAATAAAAATTGTCGAAATAATCTCCAAATATCCACGTGAATTGGTGGGGGGTTTATAAAAGGGAATATTTAAATACTTATTTAAATACTTTTTAAAAATCTTGGTATGAAATCTTAATCAAATAAGATTACGATTAGTTAATTCATAAAAATTTATGAGGGAGAAAAATGGCTAAAAAACCAGTTAAACAAGCTAAACTTGTAAAAGTAGTAAAAGAAGCTGAGAGAGATATAGAAATTGTAAACATTGTTGTAAGCACAAGTCTGAATCATGACATTCCTCTTGAAAAGATGGCTGCAACATTAAGCAATACCGAATATAATCCTGAACAATTCCCAGGGTTAGTAATAAGAATAAAAGATCCTAAGACTTCTGCTTTGATCTTCAGCTCAGGAAAAGTAGTCTGTACAGGAGCCAGATCAATGGAAAAAGTTGACGAATCTATAAAAAAGATAATAAAATCTCTCGAGAAAATCGGAATAAAAATAAAGATCAAGCCAGAAATAAATATCCAAAACATTGTCGCTTCTGGAAGCGTAGGAATGGATTTGAATCTTAATAATTTAGCAATGAAATTAGATAACACTGAATACGAGCCAGAACAATTTCCTGGTTTAGTGTATAAGCTTCCTGCAGCAAAAGCAACTTTCTTATTATTCAGCAATGGAAAAGTAGTCTGTACTGGAACAAAAAGCAACGAGGAAGTAAACCATGCACTTGACTTATTGATACAAAACTTGAAAGAAGTCAAGTAAGAAAAACAGGGCTGATAAATCAAGTCAGCACATAATGACGCAGGAAAATATTCGTTTTAAATTTTCAAAAAAAAAGTAAGGGGGCATTGCGAGTTTAATTAATAATAGGGATAAGACTCCAATTATTAGGGTGGGTTATGGATGTTAATGAACAAGTGAGAAAGCTTCAGGAGTTTATTGAATCTAAATACCATAATAAGCTTCTTGAATCTGCAAGAGAAGGAAAAGAATTTCTCATAATTGATTTCTCAGAACTCTCCCATTTTGATCCAGAGCTTGCAAATTACTTATTAGATTACCCAGATGAAGTGATAAAGTCAGCGCAGATAGCAGTCGAAAATGTAGAAGCCTTTCCTGATTCTAAAAATTTCAATGTACGTTTCAATAATCTTCCAAAAAGCCAGAAAGTAATGATTAAAGACATAAGAAGCAAGCACCTTAACAAGTTTTTAATGGTTGAAGGATTGGTAAAGCAAAAATCTGATGTGCGCCCTCAAGTAACTCTTGCTAAATTTGAATGTCCTGGATGCGGTAATATAATTTCTGTTTATCAAGTGGATTCGAGTTTTAAAGAGCCGACAAAATGTTCCTGCGGCAAAAGAAGAAGCTTCAAGATTCTTGATAAGGAATTAGTGGATGCCCAAAGAATTGTAATGGAAGAGTCTCCTGAAGATATTGAAGGAGGAGAACAGCCAAAAAGAATGAGTGTCATGCTTAAGTCTGATCTCGTCTCGCCGATGTCTGAAAAGAAAACAAATCCAGGCAGTAAAATAAATGTAACAGGAATTGTGAAAGAAGTTCCAATAACTCTGAAGACTGGAGCAAAATCCACTACATTTGATTTATTCATAGACGCAAATTATATTGAAGGGCGTGAGGAAAGTTTTGGAGATATACAAGTAACAAAAGAGGAAGAAGAAGAAATATTGGCAATTGCTGCTGACGAAAGATCATATGAAAAAATGGTCAATTCAATAGCTCCTTCCATTTATGGTCATGATAAAGTAAAAGAAGCTCTCTTGCTTCAGTTAATGGGAGGAGTTAGAAAAAAACGAGAAGATGGAGTGATAACAAGAGGAGATATCCACGTTCTTCTCGTAGGAGATCCTGGGGCTGGAAAATGTGTGGATGGTGATACAAAAATTATTTTAGATAATGGAGAAATACAAACAATCAAAAATTTCACAGAAGGAGAAAACAATTTTCAAGAATTACCTTCTAAAGTTTTATCAATAAATGAAAATGGATTGATTCATAATTCCAGACCTGTTAAATTTTGGAAGAGACAAGCACCAAAAGAAATGATTAAAATTATAACAGGAACAGGGAATGAATTAATTGTCACAAAAGACCACCCTTTGTTCACAACAAATGATGGGTTAATTTTTGCGAAGAAAACTGAAGATTTCAAAAAACATGACTATTTAGCTTTACCTTCTAAAATTAACATAAATGGATCGTTGCAAATTATTCCTTTAGAAATTATAAAATCAAGAGCTAGAAATAAAGTAAAATATTCAGTAAAAGAAATTTTTGATTATGATTTTGCAAGACTTATGGGATATTTGGTTGGTGATGGTTATGTTAGAATTAGAAAGACCACAGGAATAACAAGTCTTACAAACAAAAATAAAGATGTTCTTAATGATTTTGAAAGATTAGTAAAAAATGTTTTTAATTTAAATGTAATAAAAAGAAAAAAACAAAATTCGGATTGTTTTGAGTATTATATAACATCAATTGAAATTGTCAGAATCTTATTGAATATTGATCCAAGTATAACTTGCAAATCTGGAGAAATGAAGATTAGTAGTTTTGTTACAAAATCTCCAGATAAAATTGTAAAGGGATTCATACAATCTTTATTTGAATGTGAAGCTTATGTGAGCAAAACGAAAAGAGTGATGGAATTTTCATCGAAAAGTAAAGAATTAATTTTCGATCTTAAATATTTACTTTTAAGATTTGGGATAATATCTCAGGTTTCTTCTTCATTAAAATATGCCTCAAACACAAAAAATAAAACTAAAAATATTTATTACAGATTAAGAATTTCTGGAAAAGAAATAATTAATTTTTATGAAAAAATAGGGTTCATATCTTCCGAGAAACAAAATAAATTAAGAAAAATAAATGAAAGTCAAAATAATTTCAATACTAATATTGATGTGGTTCCAAATTTAAAGATTTTGTTAAAGGTTTTAAGAGAAAAGTATGGATTAAATCAAAATTCTTTTGGAATTATTAGGTCAACTTATCAACATTATGAAAAAGGAGATAGAAATCCATCTTATCATAATTTAAAAAAAATCTGTGAAAAATATTCTCAAATAAGTTGTACAAAAGAAGATCCGCTTGTTGAAATTTTAAACCAAATTAGTTCTTGTGATATCTTTTGGGACAAAATAAAATCTATTGAAATTATTAACTACGAAAATGAATTAGTTTATGATTTGGAAATAAATAAAGTCCACAACTTTATTGCAAATGGTGTTGTTGTGCATAATTCTCAGCTCTTAAAAAGAATCTCGAACGTTGCTCCAAAATGCAGGTATGTTTCTGGTAAAGGAGTTTCAGGAGCTGGTCTCACCGCAACTGTAGTCCGCGACGAGTTTCTTAAAGGTTGGAGTTTAGAAGCAGGAGCTCTGGCATTGACTAATGGCGGCTACTGTTTAATCGACGAGCTGGATAAAATGACTAGCGAAGATAGAGATGCGATGCACGAGGCGCTTGAACAACAAAGTTATCATTATGATACTGAGATTAATTTTGCTAATGGTAGCAAGCAAAAAATAGGAGCTTTGATTGATCATTTAATGGAGAATCATAAAAAAGAAATTGTACAAGGTTTAGATTGTGAAATATTAAATAAAAAAATAGAATTGATTACAACAGATTTCAAATCAATATTTCCAGTAAAAACAGTTTCTGTAAGCAGACATCAGGCACCTGAATATTTTATTGAGATAGACTATTCAAATGGAAGAAAAATAACTGTGACTCCAGAACATCCGATTTTCGTATTTGACAATGAAATAAAAAATATAAATGCAGAAAATATTAAAAAAGGAATGTTTGCTCCTGCACCAAGGAAGATTCCTTTCAAAGGAGAAAAAAAAGAAATAAAACTTAATGAAAGTGAAATAAATGGAAAACAATTAAGCTCATTTTTGGGCTATTTTGTTACTGAAGGACATTCTTATTATCAGCCGAGTAATTATTATGCAGAGATAGGAATATCAAATACAGATCCGTTGATAAATTTTGAAGCAAAACATTTAATGACTGAACTATTTAATAAAAAAATTAATGAAAATATAAGGTACAGTGAATTCAATGATAAAGCAACTAAAGATCTAATCACAACAAGAGTTTGTTCAGTACAAATATACAAATGGTTTAAATCAAACTTTAAAGAAATTGTTAATAAAGCTACAACTAAAAGAGTTCCAGAATATATAATGTCCTCAAATCAGGAAAATAAGCTTTGCTTTTTAAGAACTGCATTCAAAGGGGATGGTTTTGTGGATTCAGAAAGATTTGGATTATGCACTTCATCATTTTCTTTAGCAAAAGATTATCAAGATTTGCTTCTAAACTTTGGAATATACTGTTATATTTCTAAATCAGGAGAAAACTCTTTCAAAATTGTAATTTCTGGAAGAGAAAACATGATAAAATTTGTTGATCTATTTGTTGATGATTGGGATAATAGACTGGATCGTTTAAGTTTTTTTATTAATAGAAGTGGCAATAAAAAAAATGATCGTGATATAATTCCAAATTTGATAGTGGAAAAAATAAAAAAGTTACTTTTACAGTTTAAGTTGGATGACGGCGGCTTAAACCATGCGATTATCAATAAACAAAACATTCATAGGAGAACTGCTAAATGTTATTTAGAGAAGATAGAAAAAAGATTAAATGATTGTGAAGAAGAATTTTCTAAGTTCACTACTTTAAAAAATAAGTGTAACTCAAGAAAATTAAGAAAAAAAATAAATATTGAACTAAAGGAGTTATCAAGTAATTTCAAAGTAAGTATAAGCACCATAAGATATTGGGAATCAAAAAACAAAATAGAACTGATAAATTTCTTAAATAAAAAATTTGAAGAAAAAATAAATGAATCACAACAACAACTTGAAGAAATTAAAAAAACAGTTTGTTCAGATATTGGTTTTATAAAAGTAAAATCTGTTAAGAAAATAATAAATAAAGATCAAAAATGGGTTTATGATATTCATGTTGAACCGACCCATAATTTTATTTCAGAAGGATTAATTCTTCATAATTCTATCAGTATAGCGAAGGCGAATATTCAGGCTACTTTACGTGCCGAGACAACAGTTCTTGCTGCTGCAAATCCTAAATTTGGAAGATTTGCGCCGTATGATCCTGTTGCTAAACAAATTGATCTTCCTCCTACTCTAATCTCAAGATTTGACTTGATTTTTCCTATTAAAGATCTGCCTAACGAAGCTCGAGATGCAAGTATGGCTGAGTTTATTTTAAAATTACATCAAAATAAAGAAGCTGCTCAAGGAGATTACAATACAAGAACAATCAAGACATTTATTGCTTATGCTCGTCAGCAAATAGCACCTGTACTGACTGAAGATGCTTTAAAGGAAATACGTGATTATTATGTTAAGATGAGAGGTATGGGTAAAGTTGAAGGTGAAGTTGTCAGCATCCCAATAACTGCAAGACAATTAGAAGCACTAGTAAGGTTATCTGAAGCAAGTGCTAAAACAAGATTGTCAAAAAAAGTTCTTAAGTCAGATGCCATGAGAGCAATAGAACTTCTTGATTATTGTCTAAAGCTTGTTGGTATGGACAAAGAGACTGGAACTTTAGATATTGACAGAATCAGTATTGGAATGGGTGCTTCTCAAAGAAATAAGATACAAGTTGTCCGTATCATAATAGAGCAGTTAGAAGAATCAACAGGAAAAGAGATAAGCATGAAGGATGTTATTGAAAGATGCCGTGAAAAAAATATTTCTTCTGATGAAGTTGAAGAAATTATTGAAAAATTAAAAAGATTAGGGGATATTTATGAACCAACAAGAGGAAGAATAAGCAGGGTTTTATAGGTGAACAAATGGAAGCTCCTTCTAATGTAAAACGTGAAATTGCCTACAAAGTATGCATCTCTCATATAATTAATGGAAAGTACATTAAAGAAGAAGGGTGGAGTCCAAACAAAATTCTGCTTAGTGATGGAAGAAGTGTCTCAAGAGTTAATATTATTGCAGTGATTGTTGATTCTTTCGGTGAAGGTTTTAAACAGCTCACTGTTGATGATGGAACTGCCAGGATAAGTTTGAGAAGCTTTGATGATAAAGGAATCTTCAAAGAATTGAATGTTAGTGATATAATAATTGTAATAGGAAGACCTCGCGAGTATAACAGCGAGAAATTCATAATCCCAGAAATTATAAGAAAAATAAACAATCCGGGCTGGATCGAAGTAAGAAAAAAAGAGCTTGAGTTAATTTCAAAAATTTATAAGCTGAAAAAAGAAGTAGAATCAGAAAAAAACTATACAGAAGAAGAAATTTCTGAAGAAACAGTTTATGACAAAGTAATAGAAATAATAAAAAAACTTGATACAGGAACTGGAACAAATATTGATGACATTATAAAATTCAGCAAAGTAAATAATGCTGAACAGCTAGTAACTGAACTCATCAAAAGAGGAGAAATCTTTGAAATTGGGCATGGCAGGGTTAAGGTGCTGGAGTGAATAATATGAGCTATAACTGGAAAAGTTTTAACTTATCGCTTCCTAAATCCAAATTTCTTATTATAATCATCATGATCGACTATATCTAAAACAAATGCAATAATTTCTATTTCATCACTTTCCAAAGTATATATCATTCTCCAATATTCTGGAAGATCTATTATAAAAAGATTCGTTACATCATATTTTTGCCTGTATTCTTTTGGTATCAATTCTTTCTTTGCATTTTCTCCATAGAAAGGATTGTTTGATATAATGTCAAACATTTTATTAATAGATTCTAGAAGTTTTATTTCTTTAGAATTATTCAGTCCTGAAAGTTTTTGACTTCCAACTATTTAATTTAACTCTTCAAATGCTTTTTCAGCGTCTCCAACAAGTTTTACGGAAATCTTCTTTTTTATTTTCCCTCTGTAAGTCTTCATTTTACATTCAACCCTTGAATTTTTTTTTAATTTGCTTTGTGGTTTAAATGTCCAGAGTATTTTGTTTTCATGAATAACTATTTTACCGCTGTACTCTAGATAATCTATTACTGCCATTAATGTCTGATGCATCACTTGTTTTGGAAGAATTCTTTTAAGTTTTCCTATAGTCAAAAGCTCTTCTGATTTTTTTATAGTGTCCTCTATCATAAGCACTGTATTTAAAGTAGGACTTCTTTGTCCAGAATAGTTTCTATCTTTCATCATTATTTGCATATCAATTGATATGGTATCATCTGATATATAAATGTTTTGTTTCAAAATTTAATTATGAAAGTGCGATTCATCATGATTCTGTAAAGGAAGCTCATTCTTCTCTTGAGATTGTTCTAGGACAAACCCCTAAACCTTTATAAACTCCTTAGAACTCCTGCATTGTATGGAAGACGTTGATTACGAAGAGTTATTGAACAAGGCTTATGAAGAAATGCCTAAGACTGCTTTAGTCAATACTGAAAGATTTGAGATTCCTAAGGTTAAAGGTCATTTACAGGGAAATAAGACACTTATTGTTAATATTTCTCAAATCGCTAGTGACTTAAGAAGAGATGTTCATCACCTTGTTAAGTATTTATTAAAAGAATTAGCAACTCCTGGAAAAATTGGAGAAAATGGTTCTTTAATTATGGGAACAAAGGTTGCTGCTTCAAGGATTAATGATAAAGTCAAACAATATGTTGATGAATTTGTTCTTTGTGGTGAGTGTGGAAAACCAGATACTCAGCTTGCAAGAGAAGAAGGCATCCTTTTCAAAAGATGTACTGCCTGCGGAGCAAAGAAAGTAATAAGAAATAGTTTCTAGTGATTTTTATGATAGTCAAAAAACATTTTGACAAAAATGGATTAATAATTGCAGTTTGTGATTCTGAATTATTGGGAAAGAGATTTGAACAAGGAAAGTTACAACTTGATTTGACTTCTGATTTTTACAAAGGACAAGAAATGGATGACTTAAGAGTAAAAGAATTAATGAAATCTGCAAGAGTCGGAAATATTGTCGGGAAAAACTCAGTAGAACTGGCAAAGAAACTAGGATTAATAGAAAAAACAAAAACTATTGTAGATATCCCTTATGCATTGTTTGTTAATGAGTAAAAAAATAAAAAAATTATTTCTCAAACAATTGTTTGTACTTGTCCCAGTACGCGTATCCAAGATAAGCGTTCAATAATCCTATGATTATTCCTATGAACACAAAGCTGGGAGCAAGCATTGAATTAAAGACTATTATTCCTACACTTATAGGAGCAAGAAATATTGCTGCAAGAGCTGGCAAAAATCTGATAACTAGCATCAATCCTGCTACTGCTTCTGTTACTTTAATCATTTGAAATATTCCTGTGTTCCACAATACTTTTGTTGTTTCAATCATGTTCTCAGGAATTCCCTGTGGATTTGGTCCAGAAATCAATCCAGTCACTCCACTGAAAATCATCAATAATCCTAATAACACTCGAATTGTTATCACTGCATATTTATGTTTAAAATTCATTTTTACCTCCACCTTACTTTAAAATGTAACTTCAGGCGCATTTTCCGAGCCGTCTTTAGATTCAAAATAAATTTTTGACTCGTATCCAAGCATGTTTGCAACAATGTTTGAAGGAAAGGTTCTAATTCTAACATTAAAATCCCGAACAGCTTCATTATATCTTCCTCGCTCAACAGCAATCTTGTTCTCAGTATTTGTTAACTCATCTTGTAATGATTGGAAATTTTTAGTTGCTTGAAGCTGAGGATAATTTTCAGTAATTACTAATAATTTAGATAATGTTGATTCAATCTGATTTGCTGTCTCAATTCTAGCATTAACATCTGGAGCATTCTGCCATTGACTTCTTAGTTTTGTTATATCTTCAAGAGTGGATGATTCAAAATTTGCAGCTCCTTTTACTGTTGATACAAGATTTGGAATTAAATCAACTCTTCTTTGATATTGTGCTTCAACCTGAGCCCATTTATTATTAGTCTCTTCATTTAATTTAACTAAAGAATTATAAGTTCCAACCCACCATACCACTCCAATTATTAAAAACAAAACAATGACTCCTCCTGCTATCAACCAAGGATTTATGCTTTTTTCTTTTAGTGTTTCTTTTGCCATTTTTTCCTCACCTTTGATGATTTATAATCATGTAATAATTTAACTTCATCTCCATCAATCCACATTCCCGAACATTTATCACAAACATCCAGAATTGCTCCTGAAGGATGCTTCACTAATCTCATCTTTATTTTTTTAATTATTCCAGAGCATCTTGGACAGTTAATTATTTTTCTGTTTTTGTTTAATTTTTCAAGATTTTTTGACATTTTAATGTTTTTATTTTTTATAGTTTTTAAGATTATCTTTTCTAGAACCTTCCCGAAAAGCCACCACCTCCAAAACTACCACCGCCTCCTGAGAAGCCACCTGAACCTCCACCAAATCTTCCACCACCTCTGCCTCCAAAAAAGATATTGCTGGCAGATTGATTGTAATAACTTTTTGACTTTTTCTTAAAATTCGACTTGTTTTGATTGTATGATTCTTTAAGTGATTGATAAATTCCGTATGTTAATATTGAAAAAAAAATTAATATAAATAAGATGATGAGGAATGCTCTGAAATCAAGTTTACTTTTCTCAGATTCTTCTTTCAACTTCACAATATCAGGATCATTTGAGTTTAATAGTATCTTCTCTGTAACATCATAAGTTTCTAAAATTCCTTTCTCATAATCTCCTTTTTTAAAATTTGGGATTAAATATTCACGGGAAATTCTTCCAAGCAAAGGAGTATTCAAAGTGCTTTCAACTCCATAGCCGACTTCCCATCTAAATTCTCGGTCTTTTACAGCAATATAAAACAAAATTCCATTGTCTTGTTTTTCCTGCCCTATCTTATTTTGTTCAGCAATTTTCAAAGTATACTCTTCTAAACTATAATTTTCAGGATATGAATCTTCAATAAAAATGATGTATTGTACTCCTGAAGTATCTTTCTCAAGCTGTCGAAGTCTTGCTTCGAGATTCTGCTTTGTGCTTTCTGAAAGAACTCCTGAATTATCTGTAACATAAGAATTGATTGTTGGAATATCTGAAGCTGAAACAATTGATATTCCAAATAAAAGCGTAATAAATAATAGACCAAATGCTTTGTTTTTCATTTCATCACATAAATAAATGATTATTAATAAATCTTTATAAACTGAATGTTATAAACAGCTTATGCTTCGCTATGAGATTACAATTAAAGGAAAAGTTCAAGGCATGGGTTACAGGAATTTTGTAAGGTTGAAGGCCTCGAAAATGAACATTAAGGGTTTTGTCAAAAATATTGGAAATGATGTTGAGATAGTTGCTGAAGGTCCTGAGAATGAATTAAAAAAGTTTAAACAAGAAGTTCATCGAGGTCCCATGACTGCGTTAGTGAAAGAATTTATTTGCAAAGAGAAAAAAGCAACAGAAGAATTTGCAGGATTTGAGATAGAATTTGAGTGAATTAACAAAAAGTAGTAATTAGTTAAATCTGGATATTTTTAGTTGCTTTTTTAATGTCCTTCTTTCTTTTCATTTTTTCTTAATTTCTTCTTAATGGTTCTTTTTATCTTTGAACTTGAATAATTCTCTTTCTCATCAAGCAAGTCCAGCTGCAGCTGCTGAATCTCAAGTAATCTCTGCCATTGATGCCTCATCAAGTTGTCTATCTTCTCATGCAGATGTCTTACTTCTAATTCTGCTTTTAAGTTTATTTTGTAATCATTCTCTGCTCTCTCACGATCTTTTGATTCTTTTCTGTTTTGGCTCATCAAAATTATTGGCGCTTGAATTGAAGCTAAGCAGGATAAAAAAAGATTAAGAAGTATGAATGGATATGGATCAAATGGTTTGGATAAAAAGATCAAGTTAAGTGAAACCCAAGAAATTAAAACTATGAAAAATGTTGTGAGAAAAACCCAAGATCCTCCGAATTCTGCAAGTTTGTCAGACATTTTATCTGCAAAACTTAATTTTTTACCCGGCTCATCTAGTTTTTTGACGAGAATTTCGTGTTCTGCCATGCTTTTCACTACATCCTTATCTAGTTTAGAAAGATCCCCTCTTTCTGTTTTTAGAAATTCTTCAATATAATTTTTTCTGAAATTTTTAAGTTCTGATGGAGATATGAAATCTTCATTAGAAATGTCGGGATGTGCTTTTTTAATAAAATCTCGGAGCCCTGATCTTAATAAAGTTATAGGAACTGCTTCGCTGTTTTTTATTTTTTGATTCGATACTTTGCAGATAACATATTGTTCTGGCATTTGTTATTTTATTGAATATGAATTTATAAATATGATGATTCTGTGTCAGCCAAACCATCTTCCTAGTCCTTCTTGCCTTTCTTTATCTCGTCCGAACACTTCTTCTATTCTTCTTTTGGTAAGATCTAAAGATTGTCTCAGATATGTTCCTAATTCATACTTTTCTGCAAGACTTAGACTTGGCTCCATATATTTTATGACAGATCCTTCAGATATCGTGAATATAAGTCTATTTCCGCATTTTCTGCATTTTCCGATTAATGGAGGTCTTCCGTATTTTTCATTGCACTTGACACATCTGAATTCTTGACCTGAAAACTTTCGCAGATTTCCTCTTATGTCACGGATGAAATGTTTTTCTATTACTAAACGAGCAACATCTGCTGCATTAACTGCTCTTATTTTATCAGCTAGCAGCATTTGACCTCTTAGCTTATCTTCCATACTTGGAAGGGTTTTGTAAGCTGAACATATGACTCCTGCATTTATATCAGAAGTATCATGAGTAAACCCAATCTGCTCGTATTGTTTTTCTGTATGTAAAAAATTTCCCAATAATGGAATGGAGAATGATTTATCCCATGGCTGTTTGTATTCTGTTGTTGCTTCATAGAATTCTAAAGGATATGACCAAGCAGTATCAAGCCGATGGACCATATCATCCACTTCTGAAGGATCTAATTGAGATGTCAAAACTAAAGGCGAGTCCATTGTTCTTGCTCCTATCCGGTCTGGTAAAAAATTTCTTGAGAAATTAAGCAATGCATCCATAAGTAATATCACGCATGCTTCATCGCCGTCGCAATCACGACGCATTGCAGCATGAAATAATGGGGAGCATAACATCATCTGGGTTTTTGAAAATCCAATTATTCTTCCAACGATTCCTGCGCTTATATGTGGAGCGATGCCTATGACTAGATGCCCCACAAGATCTTTTTTATTTTTTAATTTATAAAAAGGATCTGTCTTGTATAATGATATCAAAAGATCGTCTACAAAATTAGCGGCTCTGAACATCACATCTTCTGCTTTTTCATCCGGAGATTCTGGACATGATGGAAGTATTATGTCTTGGGGTAATAATTCAAGTATCTGATCTTCATACTCTAAAGATGCTCCGTAGATGTCCAGATCATAGCCCAAATTTTTTAAAAATTCGATTGAGGTCCCTATTTCTTTTGGCTTAAAATGAGTCAGCGGAGCTTCAGTCATGTCATATCTTGTTGTTCCGTCCTTATTTACGTAAAGATCATGTTTTGCTCTTAACAAGCCCTTTGCAAGATGTTCTGGAATATGCTCGCGGTTGCTTGTTCCTCTAACTCCTTTGACAAGTTCTGGAATTGGTCTTATTTGTATTTTTTTCGATATTATATCAACATATTTTTTAATTTCAATTTTTTTCCTGATAAACTCCGCATTTGCTCCATGCACTTCACACGATTTTTCCTTCATCATTCCACAAGTCTTGCATCTGTAAAGCCGTTCAGTTTTATTATCGCAAAGCTCGCATGATGAAAACACAGTTTCGTTTCCGCAGTTACATTTGTATATTGCAAAATCCGCCTCTACAAATCCTGTTTCCACTGCTGATTGTAATGATCTTCTTACTCCTCCTTGATTTCCAACAGGAAACAGCATGTGGGGACTTCCAGTCAATTCTCGCTGTTTTGCCTTCTCAGGTCTTCCCATCCTAGCACCTACAAAGATTCCTGCCTTATCCATTATTTTTATTTTTGAAATTTGATTTACTGTCTGTAATACATCATTTTCTTTTGCAAGCTCTTTAGCTCTGCTGATAGATTCTTCTTCAAGAAGATTTAGCTGAGATATCAAGGATATCGCGTGTTCTTTTTCTATTACAACAAATTCTTTTGCAACAAGCAGATGAGGAACACATAAGTTTTCTAGTATTTCTTTCGGCTCTTTTTTAAAGGGAATTATTATTTTTGTTATTTCGTTTTCTTCAACAATTGTTTTTCTGCTTTCAAGCCATTCTAGTAGTTGAATAAATTCCTCTTTTGTTATTGTTGTCCAAAAATAAGTATATTTGGGATGTAAAGGAATATCAAGCTTCATGGCTGTTTTTATTGCTGAAGAAGCGCTTATTTTTTGTTTTTGAGAGTTATAATTTAACATCATCTTGACTTCATCAATTGGAACTTGAGTAAATTCCGATATAACTGAGGTTTCTTCTGAGTTTATTTTTTCTTTTGCAGATTTTTTTATTTTTTGAAGATGCCAGTCTTCTGAATATCCCGGAGGAACTAAAATATGGGCTCTGTCAAAAAAATCCCCAAAGCTGAAAAGTATGTCTCCTAAAAAAATGATCTTGTCAACTTCTTTCAGTATTGATTTAGGCACTGTAATAGTGTCTATTTCAATCACATCACCATTAGTTAATCTTACAACAGGACCGAGTATTGAGTCACATGAAGTTATTGTTGCTGCTTTTCCAGGACGTTCTGTTTTGAGCTGAGTTCCTAACGCAATGAAATTATCTAAAACTTCCATTGTGGCTGGATGTATTGAAGCTGCAGAATATCCTGATGTTCTTGATCTTCCATACCTTAGTCTTAAACCCCCTTCTTTAAGAGGATGTGTTATTACTGGTCTTCCTGCAACTAAGTCTTGAATAAAAGTATAATCCGGAGTTATCTTTGTCTGTTTTTTTTGTTCTCCTGCAGATTTCGCACTTTTTTGTATTTTTAAAAATTGTTCAAGCCAGTTCCAGTCAAGATCTAATTCTTTCCCCCATGAATTTAGCTGCTTCCATAATTTTGGAGCTTTTAAAGCAAGCATCGAAGCCACTAAACAAACACCTCCTCTGATGTGGTTTGTCTCTATTCTTGGAAGGTCTTTATAGTTGCTTACTTCTATTTTTTCAGTGCCGTCTCCTTCTATTTCTACAGGGCAGTTTTTAATCAAAAAAGTTATTTCATCATTGCTTGGACGGTATTGTAAATTTGTGACTCTTTCATGATAATCAGATAGTTCAGTCATTATTCTATTTATCTCTTTTTCATCAGGGTCATAAGCTGAGTAGCCCATTTTTTTTCTTACATAATCTGCAATAAGCAAAGAAACAGCAGCTCCTGTTCCTCCTGCTCCCCTTATTGGACCTGCATAGTTCATTGCAAAATATTCTTTTCCATCTTTTGTTTTTTTAATCTTTAAATGAGTTATTCCTTCTAATGGAGCTGAAACAATTCCCACAGTATGATACGCGAATCCAACTCTTATTCCTATTTCCATTGCCTGCACTTTATCTTTGAATTTGCAAAATTTTTCTTCTGCGACCTCATGGGCTATTTTTAGAGCTACTCTCCAATCTTGAGGTGAGAATTCTTTTTCAAGTTCTCTTAATCTTGGTATCATTCCTGAATTCATCAATTGAGGAGCGACAGTTCCTATTAATCCTTCTACCCGCTCAACAAGATCTCTTGCTAGCTTTACGTCAACAACATCTTCAGGATCATAGCCTTTTTTTCTTGCAGAATTGGCTCTAGAATACGCTAAGTTTATTTCTGAATTTATTTTTTCAAAATATTTTTGAATTTTAGGGCTTGCTTCCATTTTTTAGTTTTGTTATATTATTTTTGTTGGAATTTTTATTGATTTTTAAATGATGGTCAAATAATTATTTGATGAATTTCAGCATTTTTGTTTCTCTTGTTTCTAAATTAACTATTGGGACTCTTGCAGGCTCTGGCTTGTGCCCCACTTTTTTCTGAAAATCTGTAGTATCTTGCCAGCAGCTTCCGCATATCGTGGTTATGTTTCTATACTGCGCGATTGAAGCTCTGTGAATATGTCCAGATATGAAAAAATCAGGAATTGTCGATATCACAAGAGGATCTTGTTCTGGATCAGGAACATAAAGACTTGATAAATGTGCAGGAGCCAAATGTCTTCTTTGAAGCAAGAATTTCATGATTAAATCTGCTCGTTCATAACCTCCATTTGATCTTATTGAATCAACAGTTGATACATAATAGTCAAAACTATATCCATGGTACATTAAAACTTCAAATCCTGAAAAATCTTTTTCTGCTTGTATATTTACTGTTGATGGATTTGTTGTCATCAGCATATTAGGAAGTTTATATAATGGAGCGCCTATATCTTTAGGAATTATTGGCTGGGGCTCTGAAAGCCGTACAGCGTCATGATTTCCCGGGCAAAGAATCATTTTTTTATCTTTTGGAATTCTGCTGAGAAGCTCAGCGCAGTATTCATATTGAGAAAAAATGTCTTTTATTGTCAAGTCTTTTTCTTGTCCTGGATATATTCCCACCCCATCAACTAAATCTCCTGCAATAAAGATGTATTTTGTATTGCTTGCCATTTCTTGCTGTTTTTCATTTCCTATCTCGCAGTTTATCCATTTCATAAAATGGTCGAATTCAGAGTTTAAGAAAAAAGATGAACCTACATGAAGATCCGACAAGAATAGCGCATATTCTTTTTTTCCTTTTTTCAACTCATTTGTTGTGGGTATGTCTGGAAGCATCAGTTCATTAACAAAAACAACCCTTTCCATGTTTGTTCCTGTTATTGCAATCACTTCATCTTCCACAATATCTTTTGCGAGTTCGTAAAGCTCTTTTTTGTTTTTGCTCACAATAACATCTATCTTTCCTGTTGGGTCTTCAAGGGAGATCATTAAATTTTTATTTTTTGTCTGTTGTTTTGAAACAACAATCCCTATTATTGCGACTGACCCTTTTTCTTTTT
>CAZDUE010000001.1:6144-11879 GCA_964508575.1 uncultured Methanosarcinales archaeon | reverse complement strand
GACATTAAATTGTTCAATTCAGGCCTTTTTTTTAGTATTCTTTCTATTGCTTTGTATCTTGAATTAAAAAAATTTATGAAATCTCCTACATCTTTTTTTTTGTTATTTTCTGTGTATGAATTTATCTTTATATCATATTCAAAATGTGCTAAGTGTGTTTTTTGGATATCTGTATTTTTACTGTTTGATCTATTGCTTTGTTGATCTGAAAAAAAAGAATTATCAAAAACATTATCGAGTGCTTTCGCATTATTAATTTCTAATTTTTCTAATTCCAATAAATCTGTATTCCCTAAACTTGTGCTGTTTGCTATTATTTTCTTAAAAATTTTTTGGAGTTCTGAATTGTTTTGAGTGTTGTTTTTTATTTTATTTATTATTTTTCTTAAAATAATCACTTTTTCTTTGCTATTTATTAGTTCAGGGGTTAAAAAAAGTCCGTTTTCCATAAAGAAAGAAACTACTTCTTGTTCTTCTGAGTTTTCGGCAATCATTTTAGTTCATATGTTTTTTTGCTGTATTTTTATATTAATTTTTTAATTTAAAAAATCATTGTGTTTTTTGATCTGATGATGGTTTTGCCTGTTTTAGCTCTAATGCATCTTCAAGCATCTCTTTAAGTTTTGGATTTGTTGTGGATGGGACTGCAAGACTTATTTCTCGGGTTCTTCCATGCCTCCCTTTAGATATTACTCTTGCTGTTATTATTCCTAACATGTCTAGTTCTGCAATTACATCTGAAACTCTTCTTTGGGTTAAAGGTCTTAATGCTAGATTCTTACATAAGCTTTCATAAAATTTGTAGACGTTTCCTGTAACTATATGTTTATTATCATCGGTTGTTAATAATATTGAATATAATATTGCCTGAACTTGTTTTGGCTGGGACATTACAACAGAGCTTATTCTGTCTTTCTCAATCTTATCCTCTGCTTTGTCTATATGTGTTATATCAACACACGGAAGACTTTCTCTTTCTGATAATTCTCCTGCCACTCTTAACAGTTCTAATGCTCTTCTTGCATCACCATGCTCTCTGGCCGCGTATGCAGCGCACTTTTCTATAACTCCTGGTTTTATTGCATCTTTTGAAAAAGCTATTTCTGATCTTTTCCTCAAAATATCTTGTATTTGTAATGCATTATATGGTGGAAATGTTAATTCTTCCTCGCTTAAAGATGATCTTACTCGTGGGTCAAGGTAGTTTGTAAATATAAGATCGTTGGATATTCCCACAAGAGTTATTTGTGCATTTTTTAGTTCAGTATTTATTCTTGTTAATGTATATAATATTTCGTCGCCTGTTTTTTTAACTAATTGGTCTATTTCATCTAGAACTAATATTATTAAGCATCCTGTTTTTTCAACAGCTTCAAAAAAGATTTTGTAAACTTCATCCGTTGGCAATCCTGTTGGGGGTATTGATCTTCCTAGTTGATTTGCAAATTCGACAATTAACCTGTATTCTGTATCTGCTACTTTTTTTAGTTTGCAATTAACATATATAATTTTAAGACTGCTTTTCTCTCTTGTTGCTATTTTCTGGAGTTCTTGCGTTACTGTTTGTACTGATAAAGTCTTGCCTGTTCCTGTTCTTCCATAAATGAAAAGATTAGATGGTTTTTCTGATTTAAGAGCAGGTGCTAATATCTTAGCTATTTGATTAATCTCATTATCTCTATGTAATATAGTTTCAGGAGAATATGATGATTGTAATGCTTTTTTATTCACAAAAATAGTTTCCTTTTTAATAAATGTCTCAAAAAATGATGTTATTCCACTCATATTCTAACACCCCCTTAGATCTGAGTGTATTTCCAGTAGAAATCAAGGTTTATATGTCTTTTGATTTGAACACACCCCTATATTTCCTATGGAAATCATTTATAAATAAAAAATAAGTGTTTTATTTATTTATTTTCAATATTGATAATAATAATAATAATAATATAATAATAATATACGATAAATATATATTAATAATTATAAAATGATCAATTCAATAAATCTAGTAGACCATTCTAGTAGAAACCAAGGTGTGTGTAAGTAAAAAACAAATATCAAAATGAATAAACGACAATAAGAACACGAAAAATAAAAAAGAACAATTAAATATATAAATTAAGCTTTATTTTTCAAATTGCAGTGATTTAAAGCCAGTTGATCCATAGATGAAGCTAACAATTGTGTATTCAACCAAACACCAACATCATAACTAGGATGAACATCTTCATCATCCATCAGCATCATAAGAACTTCTTTTCCATCAATTACACAAAATCTTGACTTAAGTTCAGGCGCATCATATAACTCTCCAATCGCTTTCAGATCTTTTATTTTTTTTTCATCAACATTTGACAAAGGAGCAACTAATTTTATTTTAACACCTTTATCTTTTGATTTTTTTAAATGTTTTTTCAGAATCTCAGCTTTTCTTTCAAGCCCTTTAGCACTTGAAACAAGAGTTATTGTTTTTTCAGCACCTTTAATCATTGTTTCCATATGGTTGTAAAGATTAGTTCTTCCTTTTATAGACGCAGTAATTTCTGCAGGATTTATGAAACTAACTCCTTGAGTGTATAAGGACTGTAAGTCTGCTAAAAGCTCTTTTTTCTTGACTTCTTCAAGAAGTTCAACTTGTTTTTCAGCATCATCCTTTACTCTTTTTTTTACTCTATCAATCACTTCTTCAGGATGTACTGCCAAATACTTAATTGGCTTTCCTATTTTCATTACAATAAAGCCCTTTTTTTCTAAACTCTCAAGAATATCATAACTTCTTGATCTAGGAACATTAGCAATATCTGATAACTCACCAGCTGTTGAAACGCCTCTAGAAAGAAGAGCAGTCCATAACTTTGCTTCGTAACTATTTAATCCGAATTCTTTTAATTTTCCAATAAAGCTTTTTTGAACTAACATTTTGTCCTCCAGTAAGTGTTATCACTACTAAGAAACTATGATGAGTATATAAATCTTTTCATTAAACAGTGATGAAAACAAAGAGAGAAAGGTTTTTATATTCAAACATCTAAAAATCTCATTATATATTTATAAAAAAACAAAAGAGGCGAGAGTATGAGCTTATCAATAGAACAGGTAATTCTTAGTGTTATTGTAGGAACATTAGCAGCCATCGTTTACAGCTTGAGAGTTCTAGTCTTAATGGAAAGAAGAGTTGCAAACATTGAGGTGCACATAGAAAGATTAGCAGGAAGAGTTTTAAAAGAAGAATTAAAAATAGAGCAATCTTTGAAAAAAAAGAAATAATTTTTTTACAATCTTTTAAATTTTAGAAAATTTTTAGAAAAGAGGAAAACATGATTAAAAATCACATCTTTAATCACGGGCTCCCTTATCTTTTCAGAGTACATACATCTAAATTAAAAAATTTATCTACACATTCAGAACTTTCATCATACCTCAACTCAATATATTCTAATTGCCCAAATGATTATTTTACTCAAAATCCTCGAGCTTCTTCTATAAAAATCCAGCTAAACGCAAATATTTTTGAGGTTGAAGGTCATGAGCTCAGTACACTTGCTAATATTGCTACAAAAAATCAAGAAAAACGCAGGGCCCATGACTTTGTAGAGACTTTCTTTATTGAACGCGATAAAAAGACTATAAGCACTGAAGTTCCTGTCTGGATGGTAAATGAAGGGGTAATAAGCTCAAACATATTAACAGGACATATTGATATATTAAGGGTTGAAGGGAATAAGATCTGGGTTTGTGATTACAAGCCAAAAGCTGAAAAAGAAAAATTTGCAGCCACTCAAACATATCTATACTCAAGAATGCTCAGCAAAAGGACAAATATTAATCTGGATAATTTCAGATGCTGTTATTTTGATGAGAAAAAGACATTCATCTTTGATCCGACAGAAGCTAAGTTGGAGTGAAAAAAGTAAATATGAAAAATGAGATATGCTCAGTACAGGAAACAGTTAATGATATTTCTTCTTATTTTACTAATATTAATGATACTTTTGCACGGCTTTTTAGAAATAAAATATGGTCCAAAGAGGTGGATATATTTGGTTTTATCAATAATTGGAATAATCTTTTTCTACTTTTTTTGGGATAATCTTGATAAAAAAACAAGAAAACATATACAAAATCTCTAAATAACTTTCAAAACTCTCCTCATCTTTTCAACTTCTTTTTCAAGATGAGTTACTTTTCCGTTCTTTTCTTCATAGTCAAGAACAGTTCCACACTCAGGGCATTTATATCCGAAATCAAATGCAGTATCAAAATTTAATCTTGTGCATTTGTTCGTGCAAATATAAAATTCATGATTCTTCTCCCTCTCAAGCCGTTCAACCATTCTTGTAAGTTTGGTCTTTTTATGGACTGAACTGATATGCTTCATTGTTTTCGGCTTATATAACCAAAAATAAACATACCAGCCCTTATCATCATCTTTTTTTCTTTCAAAATCCACCAAGTCAAGACCGTGCAGTTTGTAAAGGATATGCCTTATCTCATTGATCTCTTTTTTCAAGACTTTAGAAATCTTGAATTCAGAAATGCTTTTTCCTTCTTTAAGCATGTTCAGAATTGGAATTGCTTCCTCGCCAATCATCTCAGAAATAACATCTTCCTCTATTTTATTAACACCCATTTTTTTCCACCCTCTAAATTAAATACTATACTCGCAGGCAAATGATTAAGCAATTGCCTTGATATGTTAAACAACCAAAAAACATCTAAACATGATTAAAACACCCAAAACTAAAATTTAATACTAGGATTCCTGGTTTATATAGTTTTCTATTTTGCATTTTTTTTTACAAAAATAAAATTTTTTAAAAAATTCAAAAATCCTTGATCAACTCTTCAAAATTAACTCCTCGAGTTTTTAAAGATTCAAGATTTGTGCTGTAACTAAGTTCATTCTGTTTTAAATCTTCTATCGAGATGAAAAACCATTTTTTCCCATCAAAACGAACTCCAATCCAAGCTTCGCACCCAAATTTCTGAGAAAATTCTTGAAGTTCAAGAACTTCTTTCTTGCTTAAGGTTTTTCTTTCATCAGATGTTGATTTACATTCAATAGCTATTTTTCTCAGAGAATTTCCAGCAATTATGTCAGGACATGGAAACTTCATACTTCCAGAGCCGGCTGCTCGAAATGCAGCCCAGCCATTTTCCCAAAACATGTGTATTAACTCGCGTTCAGCATTAGTTCCTTTAGCTTTTTTGTTTATCATGAAATTTTTTTTAAGTCAGTATTGTTTATAATTATTTCGCCAAGATAATTTCAAAATCAACAAATAGTATGTGCATAGCATCTTCAAAATTCCCGATGATAATGTTGAAGGAGCTACTTCCCCGTAAGGGACATCCCCCAGTAACGCTAGTCCATGATATTCATTATTGAATTTTGACTTTATGATGCTATGCACATGTAACAAACACAAACATTTATATAAAATAATACCAAAATAACCTTGAAATTAAATTTAGAGGTGTAAATAATGCCAAAAAAGAGAATTGAAGGAGCAATGCCCTTAGCAGCAATGGAAAAAATTATTAAAAATGTTAATCCAAGTATAAGAGTTTCTGATAAAGCAAAATTTTCAATGAAAAAAAATCTTGAACATTTAGCAGCTAAAATTGCAGCAAAATCAATAACTAATGCGAAACACGCAGGACGAAAAACAGTGACTGACGAAGATGTTGAATTAGCTTGTGATCCTTTGAAGAATATAATGTTTTGAGAA
>CAZDUE010000001.1:0-6044 GCA_964508575.1 uncultured Methanosarcinales archaeon | reverse complement strand
TATTGATGGCAAGTTTTATATTATTGTCAAAAATCCAAATTATTGATGGAATTAACTTTAGAACAAGTAGCTATAAAGGAAGGATTTGAAGTTTCTAGAATTCCTGAATTTGAAAATCTTTTAATCATTAAATATGAAAGCGTAAGATCTTATTTTGATGTTTCTGCAAGAGAATCTTTTGAAAGATTACGAGAAAAATATAAAGGAAAAGATATGATTTTTGATTTTCAAGGCATTACTAATATCGATTCAGCAGGGTTAGGAAGATTAATTGCTGCTCGTGGAGAAATGAATTCAGGAGGTTCTTACTTTGATATTTGTAATGTTCAAGATAATGTTCAAGAAAATCCCAATCCTGAGCGAGAATTAGCCGGAAAATCAAGCACAATTACAGGAACTTCAATATCTAAAAATCCAGCAAAAAAATTTAAAGTCACAGGAGCTAGTAATTTATTTCCAGGATACCAAAACTCTTTTGATCAAGCTCTCGAAGCTTACAGACCACATTTAGAAACAAGAGCTAAAAATGAATAAGCATTTTTTTTTTATCATAATTTCACAAATCTTTTTAACCTAATCAATTTCTTTAACAGAATTAATGGATAATCATCAAAAAGAAAGATTGAAAGAACTTAGAAATTTAAGTTTAAAAGAAACAAGCAATAAAGTGAAGCATTCTTTTCACTCTGACTCGCATATTATCCAAGCTTCCAGATCAATGGAAGATCTTGACAAGTGTGTTAACGCGCTAGGAAAAAGATTGAGAGACTGGTATGATATTTATGCTCCTGAATTTTCAAGATCTGAGAAGGATCATGAAAAGTTTGTACGAACAATCAACAGCCGGGATAAAAGAGATATTCTTCATTCTATTAATATAAAAGAAAGCATTGGTTCTGAGATAGGCAAAGAAGATTTGGAAGCAATGAAGAATCTTTCAAAATTAATTCTCGAAATTTATGAGTCAAAAAAAAGGACTCAGAAATATATAGAGGTTTCAATGGCTGAGACTTGCCCTAATATAAAAGCAGTTGCCGGTCCGTTATTAGGAGCTAAACTTCTTGCAATGTCCGGATCTTTGAAGGATTTGGCAATGACTCCTGCTTCGACAATTCAAGTTTTAGGCGCTGAGAAAGCTTTATTCAGGCATATTAAAGATAAGAAGTACAACCCTCCAAAGCACGGAATTTTACATGAGCATGAGCTTTTACAGAGAGCAGACAAAGATTCAAAAGGAAAGATTGCGAGAGCATTATCAGACAAAATAGCGATCGCTGCAAAGATTGATTATTTTAAAGGAGATTTTATAGGAAATAAATTAAGGATTCAGATTGAAGAAAAGCTAAAAAAGTTTTGATTTTTCTTATACAGCGCAATAATTTCACGAAACCTTTAAAAAACCAAGAATTAATGTGGTGTTTAATAGTATTTGAGGGATTGAGAAATGACTCCAATTTATAATGGATTTGTGTATTTTGTATGGTTTTTAGCTACTTTTTACTCCATCTTCTTTTTCCTTACTCTGATTGTTTTTAAAGACAAAGTTTTCGAGAATAAAAAACAAACCAGTAATAGCAATCCTTTAGTCTCGATAATTGTCCCGGCTTATAATGAAGAAGATGGAATTGCAGACACAATAGATTCTTTGAAAAAATTAAAATATAAAAAAATAGAAGTGATTATTTTAAGTGACGGCAGTAAAGACAGAACTTCAGAAGTTGTTCTAAAAAGCATAGAGGGAGATTCAAGATTCACGTTCATAGATAATAAAGCAAATAAAGGAAAGGCATCAGTATTAAACCAAGGTATAGAACTAGCCAAAGGAGAATTTGTTGTTTGTATGGATGCTGATTCTTCTGTTGAGCCAGAAATTATAGAAAAAGTTCTTCCTTATTTTGAAGAAGATGACGTTGGCGCAGTAACAGTGAGTGTGGTAGTAAAAAATCCTAAATCTTTTTTACACAAAATAATTGCTCTTGAATTCATTCTCGGTCTTTCATTATTTTTGAAAGTTTTTTCTTTCCTTGACTGCATTTTCGTAACTCCCGGTCCGTTTTCAATGTTTAGAATGTCTGCACTGAAAAATCTTAATGGATTTGATACTAAAAACATAACAGAAGATTTGGAAATTGCTTATCGGCTTCATAAAAATGGCTATAAGATAAGAAACTGTATCGAGGCAAAAGTTTATACTGTTCTTCCTGAAACTTTTCAAAAGATTAGAGTGCAAAGAAAAAGATGGTACAGCGGCGCGATATATACTGTTTTTCAGCACAAAGATGCTTTATTCAACAGAAAATACGGTCTTTTCAGTTTTTTTACAGCGCTTAATTTTAGTTTGATATTTTTAGGATTATCTCTTTTTTTAACATCGCTTTGGCTTTCATTATCAAAATTTTTCCAAAATCTTTCATATTACCAATATACTAATTATAATTTTTTTGATCATTGGAGTTTTAATTTTAATATCTTGCATTATGGAAGGATAGATATTCTTGGATTGAGCATGTTTGCCTGGACTCTAGTTCTTATGATTATTGGATTAATCATTGCAAGGCAAAAGTTCGATTCTAACAAACAAGGATTGATAGGTTATCCTTTCATGTTCTTATTATACCAGCTTTTTTGGTTTGATTCTATTTTGGCTGTAATCAACAAAAAGAAAGTAAAGTGGAGATAAAATGTCTGATGCTCATAAAACCGGGATTAAGCTTGCGCTTATTTCTTTTCTCATAACTGTTTTTTTACTTGCAACAGTATTGTTTTTAGGATCAACCCTTAATGACAACCGCGAATCTGATCTGAATAAGCGTTTTGAAAGAATGTCCCAAGATTTTAACAGCATGCAGACTTTTTCTTTATTGTCAGAAACTTATGATGACAAGATGGCTTGTCTTGCATTTGAAAGTAAACTGCAGGAACTTAACAGTTATATCTGGAAATTAGGCCAGGATATTGACAATTACAGGACTGCATCAGAAGAGTTCCAGAAAAACCAGTATTATGTTCAGCAAAAAAAGATATTTAATGAGAATGAAGTTTATTATTATCTATTATTGCGGAAGATGGAGAAAAAATGTAGCATAAAAAGAGTTAATATTTTGTTTTTCTATAAAAATGCAGTTGATTGTAAAAAATGCGATGATCAATCATTCATATTGAGTGATATAAGCAAGATGGATGATGATAATAAAAAAGAGATCGCAGTTTTTTCTTATGATGTGGATCTTAATATTTCAACAATAAATTTACTGGCAAAATATTATGATGTTCACGAGTTTCCATGCATGGTAATAAATGAAACTCCTTATTGCGGAATACAAGATAAGAATTTCATAATGAAAAAAGTGTGTACAGAAGAAAATCTATATCTTTGCTCTGTATATTTCAAAGAAAACACACAATCCAAGACATTTTTGAATAATACAGGCAACAAAAAAAAGTGAGATGAACGCGAGATCATAACATGAAAATAATTGATATAATCTCCATTTCTTTTTCAATATTTTTTTTATTGATAATTATCTCGTATTATTTTCTTATATTTATTAAAAAAAAAGAACACAAAATATCAGAAAAGCAAAATCTTGGCAAATCTTCAATTTCTATAATAATTCCAGCGCATAATGAAGAAAAATACCTTGCGGAATGTATTTCCTCAGTGATTAAAACAGAGTGGTCTGGAAAAAAAGAAATAATTATCATTGATGACGGCAGTGATGATGATACTTTCAAAATTGCTGAAAGTTTCAAGTCAAAATTATCAAGTAAATATGATATATCAAATACAAAGACTAATATAAAGATAATCAGGACAAGACATTCAGGCAAGTCAGCTTCTTTAAATCTCGGAATTAAAAATTCAAGTTCAGAGTTAATAGCAATTGTTGATGGCGACAGCATCATAGATGAATTTTCACTCAAACATTTGGCATTGGAACTTTCTCAAAAAGATGTGGCTGCTGCAACAGGGATTGTTAAAGTTAAAAATCGCAATTTTATGGGAATGTGGCTCCATATCGAGCAACTACAAGCTTCATTGATAAGATCTATCTTTTCAAAAGTTAATGCTAACATAACAACTCCAGGTCCATTAAGCATGTATAAAAGAAAAGAACTTGTTGAAATTAACTGTTTCTCAACAGAAGGATTCTCAGAAGATGCAGATGTTGCAATAAGATTGATAAGAAAAGGGAATAAGGTTGTTTTTTCTAACAAATCAATAGTACACACTTACATGCCTGATGATTTCAAAGGAATAATAAGACAGCGTTCTAGGTTTGCTCGTGGAACTATTAATATTTTAAAAAGGCACTTGAAGGCCAACAAGTTATTGATAGATTTGTACACGCTGCCATTGCTTTTATTTTTCTATATCCAATCAATAATAATGGGTTCTATCAACTTATACCAAATCTTTTCAGGATACTTCCTTTATTTCATTTCAAAAGGAATTTATATCGATTTAAATGTTTTGAAATTTTTCTTCGAGTGGTTATCATTGATTGGCTTCATAAAATGGTCTGGAAGCGTAATTCTCGGACTTGCTCCTTTAACTTTTTTAAGTGCAATAGTTATTCTGACCTCATTACTCTCTTATCCTCTCTATGTTTACGCAATCCTAAAGTACGATAAAAGAATAGATTTACAACACATTATTCCTTTAACATTCATGTTCCCTTTTTGGGTATTCGTAACTATAGTATACTTAATCTCAATCCCGGAAGTATTTAGCAAAACCCAATACAACAGGTGGAATAAGAATGAGTAATATTTAATTATCTAAAATAACAATGAAGCAAACAATAAGCTTAAGAAATGGCATAATTTCACAATATAAAATGGACAAGTTAAAATTTGATAATGTTTACGAGCGTGGAAGAAATTTTTATACTTTGAATTACAGCAAAGGATCTTCTTATGGTGAAAAATTAATGCGAGTTCAAGATAAAGAGTTCAGAATGTGGGATCCTTTAAGGAGTAAATTAGCTGCTTTTATTGCTAAAGGAACTGATCAAATAGGAATTCGCGAGGGTAATATTGTTCTGTATCTTGGTGCGAGTTCTGGAACTACTGTTTCTCACGTTTCTGATATTGTTCGCGAGGGTTTTGTTTTCGCTCTTGAAGTATCTCCTACAATGATGAGAAAGTTATACTATGTATGCAAAGACAGGAATAATTTATCTCCAATACTGGCAGATGCCAGTAATCCTGTTCTTTATAAAAATAAAATAACTCAAGTTGATGTATTATATCAAGACATTGCTCAAAGAAACCAGCTAGATATTTTTTTCAAAAACTCAGATGCTTTCTTAAAGCAAGGGGGCTTTTGCATTCTATGTGTCAAAGCAAGATCCATTGACGTAGTAAAAAAACCCAAAGAAATTTATAAAGAAGTCATGAAGAGATTATCAGAAAAGTTCGAGATAATTAACTATAAAGAACTAGATCCTTTCCAGAAAGATCACTGCATATTTTTGTGCAAGAAAAGGAAATGAAGAAGTAAATACAAGAAATAAAAAAATAAAGAGTTGCGTTATGACACTAAAATTTTACAATACATTAACCAGGAAGAAAGAAATCTTTAAGCCAATAGCAGAGGGTAAAGTAAGTTACTACAGTTGTGGTCCAACCACTTATAACTATGCTCATATTGGAAACTTCAGAGCATTTACTTTTTATGATATATTAAAACGAGTTCTTCAGCATAAGGGCTTTAAAGTAAATCATGTTATGAACTTAACTGATGTTGATGATAAAACAATAAAAGGAGCTAAAGAAGCAAACCTATCGTTGAAAGAATTTACAGAAAAATATAATCAATCTTTTTTCGAGGATCTAGAAACTTTAAAGATAAGAAAAGCAAATATTTACCCCAAAGCAACAGAGTACATCAGCGAGATGCTCGCTTTAATTAAAAAGCTCGAGAAGAATGGATTAACTTACAAGACAGATGATGGTATTTATTTTTCAGTATCAAAATTCAAGGATTATGGGAAGTTATCAAAAATAAAGTTAAATCAGTTAAAAGCAGAAGCAAGAAT